>DNGT01000469.1 GCA_003486165.1 Desulfobacteraceae bacterium | reverse complement strand
AAAACTCAAGAAACTGGCCAAAAACCAAGAAAAACTGTTAAATTTTTTCTATAAAAAATTTAACAAGACCGGCCTTGTGAAACGGATTACCGCGTTTTATGAAATGAAATCCGTCTATCTTGAGTATTGTCCGCCTTTGGTACCTCATCAGGTTTTACAGTTTCTGATTCAACCCAAACAAAGGAAGAATATCGCAAGCCAGCTTTCTCGAGTAAAAGGATTTTATGGCAAATCTTTTTCCCTTGTACCTTTGAAANNAAGATTGCAGATCTGAGAAAAATTACCGTTCAAGAGAAAAAAAAGTATTTAATTCAATTTATAAATGACTTTGCCCGTTATCACAGAGATTTTCAAAATTTTTTAATGCTAAAAGACGCCATGGACAGCATTAATCTGGTTTCGGAACAAAAGATCATCGACCTTTCACGTGAAAATAATCTTCTGTATGAATTTTTACTGCCCGACGAACAGCCACCGGAGGAAAAACCGATCATCCATCATGTGGTTATCAAGGCGGACCTGCGTGATTCCACACATATTACCCTTAAAATGAAAGAAAAAGGATTAAACCCGGCATCCTTTTTCAATCTTAATTTTTTTGTTCCCATTACCAGCATTTTATTTGATTATTCTGCCGAAAAGGTATTCTTAGAAGGCGATGCAATTATCCTGGCAATATCTGAACGTGAAGATACACCTGAAGAATGGTATTGTGTCGCACGGGCCTGTGGCATAGCAAGGAAAATACTTCAGATTGTAAAGAAATATAACTCTCAAAGTGAAAAACATAACCTTCCGGTACTCGAACTGGGCATCGGAATAAGTTATAATAACAGCCCTCCGACATTTCTCTTTGATGAAAGTAACCGCATCATGATCTCACCTGCCATTAATTCGGCAGATCGAATGTCCAAATGTACGAAACCATTGTCTAAAGAAATCTCAAACCTAAAAAATCCGTTTAATCTTTATGTGTTTCAAAAAGCATCAGAAAATAGCGCCGCCTCACCGAAAGATAATGTGTTCTTGCGCCATAATGTAAACGGTATTGAATTGAATGCCGAGGGGTTTGAAAAACTATCAAAAGAAATCGACTTAAAACCATTAGAGTGTCACATCCCGGAGTTACAACCGGAGAATATCAGAGTTCACACAGGAAAATTTCCAACAATAACCGGGAAGTACCACAGATTAATTATACGAGAAGATCGAATACCTGTTATTTCCCCTCAAGATTTTAGCATTATTCGCAAGACAGATAAAAAATACTATGAAGTTTGTACCCACCCGCTGCTCTATGAACACATCGAAAAATTATAACCCCTTTAATGCGGAAATTTTTTNNCGATCCCCATCCAGATGCGGTACGGCATTTCTGATGATGGTATAAGCAGCCAGCGTTCCTTCACCAGGTTTCATGTTGGTGAAAAGATCCAGTGCCTGAGCACCGCAAAGAAGCTCAATGGCGATGACTTGCTCTGCATTTTTTATGATTTCTCTGCACTTGCGTGCCGAAATCGTTCCCATGGATACATGATCTTCTTTGTTGGCGGACGTCGGGATAGAATCCACACAAGCAGGGTGGCAAAGAACTTTGTTCTCTGAAACAAGGGCCGCAGCCACATACTGGGCAATCATAAATCCTGAATTAAGGCCGCCGTCTCGAACAAGAAAGGCAGGGAGGCCGCTTAATTTGGGATTCACCAGTCGTTCGATACGGCGTTCAGAAATATTCGCAAATTCAGAAACACCCATGCAAAGAAAATCCATTACCAGGGCGATGGGCTGGCCATGAAAATTTCCACCCAACAAAAAATCTCTTGATTCCGGGAAAATGAGTGGATTATTTGTAGAAGCGTTTATCTCTGTTTCCACAACTTTTTTCGCATAAAAAACAGCATCCTTGCTGGCGCCATGAACCTGCGGAGAGCACCTTAACGTATAAGCGTCCTGAATACGGTGGCAATCTTTGTGAGAAGTGACAATTTCGCTGTTTTGAGTGATCCGATACATATTATCGGCAGCCGCAGCCTGTCCTGGATGGGGTCTAACTTTGTGAATTCTCGGATCGAATTCCGTACGACTTCCCATGAGGACTTCGAGGCTCATGGCTGAAGCAATATCCGTTAGTTTGGCAAGATTCATGGCATCATAAACCGCAAGCCCGCCAACGGCAGTCATGACCTGTGTACCGTTTATCAGCGCAAGCCCCTCTGCCGCTTCCAACCTGAGGGGCGCTATGCCACAATGGTTTAACACTTCCGCCCCTGACATCCGCTGTCCCTTGTAATAAGCCTCTCCCAAGCCGATAATAACCAAGGAAAGATGTGCCAGGGGAATCAAGTCGCCACTTGCACCAACAGAACCTTTCTCAGGGACAACGGGATAAATGCCTTTGTTGAGCATTGTTATGAGATGTTGAACTGTTTCCAGACGGATGCCCGAATGTCCCAGAGCAAAATCTTTGATACGCAGTGCCATAACAGCCCTAACCGTTTCTTCATCAAACGTATCGCCTGTTCCTGCTGAATGGCTCATGAGAATATTCTGCTGAAGCTGCCTTGTATCTTTTTTGGATATGGCAACATCGCTCAGCGCGCCAAAACCGGTGGTAACCCCATAAATGGATTTTTCTTCTTTCACCCACTGTTCGATCAACTGACGGGCTT
>DNGT01000244.1:1266-7289 GCA_003486165.1 Desulfobacteraceae bacterium | reverse complement strand
GTTCACGGCCATGATGGATTGGATGAAATTTCTGTTTGCGCTCCCACCCGTATTTCAGAACTCAAAGACGGTCTGATTCGAACATATGACATATCTCCCGAACAGTTTTTTAGTGAACGGGCAAAACCAACAGATCTTCTGGGCGGAAATCCTCAAGAAAATGCCCAAATTACCCGTAACATCCTAAATGGGGAAAAAGGGCCCAAACGGAATGTCGTACTCATTAACGCCGCTGCTGCACTGGTTGCCGCAGGACAGGCCGACGATTTAAAGCAAGGAATTCGAATGGCTGAAACAGCTATCGATGATGGTGGTGCTGCCAAGAAAATGGAAGCGTTGATAAAATATAGTCAGGAAAACGGCTAATGGTAAAAGATATTTTAAGTAAAATTGTTGAAGATAAAAAACAGGAAATTACCTTAGCGAAACAACATATTCCGGAATCTTTTCTTCGTGAAAAAGCGTTTGCTCCTCGAAAGAGACGTCCTTTTTTGAAAAGACTGGAACAACCCGGGCCGTTTGGAATCAATATCATTGCTGAAATTAAGCGGGCCTCCCCATCCAAAGGTGATATCCGTGCAAATTTAAACCCTTCGGTTTATGCTGACGAATATGAAAAAGGAGGTGCTGCAGCACTCTCTGTGTTGACCGATAAGCCTTACTTTAAAGGAAGTCCCGAAGACCTGAAAATCGCCCGTGAGACCACGACACTCCCAGTTCTTCGGAAAGATTTTCTGATTAGCGCTTATCAGATTTTTGAGTCAGCAGTTATGGAAGCCGACGCCGTGCTCCTGATCGTCCGTATTCTTGATCAACAGCAACTCAAGGATTATCTGAGTTTGTGCAACGAATTAAAGATGGATGCCCTTGTGGAGGTTCATTCGGAGGCGGATATCGAAAAGGCCGGAATGGCAGGCGCCCGACTTATCGGAATCAACAACCGTAACCTTCAATCTTTTGAAACCGATATTGACATCGCGATTCGGATGAAATCACTGCTTAACAATGACCAGATAGCGGTTGCGGCCAGCGGAATTCGCACGCGAAAAGACATCGAAAAAATTAAAGATTCGAAAATATTGAATTTCTTAATCGGTGAAAGTCTTGTACGGGCGAAACATCCAAGGGAATTCCTTGAATCACTCCATGGNNCCCGGCCATAAAGATTTTGACAGAGTAACTGCGTTCATGGAAGCTGTTTCAAATTGTGGCTCAAAGAAAAATTGAAAAATATTTTTTAATTCCATAACAAAACGACACGTACTTAAGCAATCAACAAATTACTGACTTAAACCGTTCAGCAAGAGGTAAAACATGCGTAAAACAATAGAACTAAAAAGGGTAGTGGTTACCGGCCTTGGGATGGTCACTTCACTGGGACTGGATGTACAAAGTACATGGGATGCCATGATTGCGGGCAAATCCGGTATAGATCAAATTACACAGTGGGGAGACCTGGAAGACATTAAAGAAAAGTTTAATTTGTCGGAAGAGTTTCCTCTCATTGCCGGAGAAGTTAAACAGTTTGACATAAATGAAATCGTTAAACAAAGAAAACACGGATTTTCAAAAGAAGATTTAAAACAGATTAAATACATGGATCTGTTTATTCAATATTCCTATGCCGCAACATTGGAAGCAATTGCCGATGCCAATGTGAATTTAGATGATGGAAAGATCGACCCTTATCGGATCGGTGTTATTATCGGCTCTGGATTGGGAGGGCCCAAGACCTGGGAAAATGAATTCAGTCGTTTTCTGAAGGGTAAAAAAGTATCACCGTTTCTTATTCCACGCCTGATACCCAACCTGGCAGCAGGTAATGTCAGTATTTCCTTTAAGGCCAGAGGTGCCAATGCCTGCCTTGCAACGGCATGTGCTTCCGGTGCGCATGCAATCGGCGAAGCTTTCCAGAGAATTCAACTGGGAAAGGAAGACGCAATTGCCTGTGGTGGAACAGAAGCTGCGATCACGCCGTTAACCATCGCCGGTTTTCATGCTCTTAAGGCCCTATCGTCGTCATATCAAACACCTCAATCCGCTTCTCGTCCCTTTGATATCGATCGGAATGGCTTTATCATGTCGGATGGATCGGGCATCCTGATTCTAGAAGATCTAGATCATGCAAAGGCAAGAGGGGCCAAAATATACGCTGAACTCATCGGCTTTGCCATGACCGGGGATGCCAGTCATATTACCGATCCTGACGTGGATGGTGCCATTAGATGCATTAAGCTGGCATTGGAAGATGCACAAATTAAGCCTGAAGACGTCGACCTGATTAATCCCCATGCCACCTCAACCCCAAAAGGCGACATCAATGAATCCACCGCCTTAAAAAAAGTATTTGGCGTTGGTAAAGAAAGACCGTTTATTACAGCCAACAAGTCTCAACTTGGACATTCGCTGGGCGCCATTGGCGGAATCGAAGCAATTTTAAGCGTATTGTCGATATATAATAATCAAATACCGCTGATTCTGAACCTTGAACAGGTTGACCCGGAATGTGAGGGCTTGAACTATGTCATGGGTCAGTCAAAAGCGGCTGATGTCAATATCGTGCTTTCAAATTCATTCGGTTTTGGAGGAACCAATGCGACGCTGATTTTTCGAAAATATATACCAAATGATAGGTAATGGGNNTGAGAAGATCAGAAGGTTCGTTTTCTCTTATCTTTTCATCTTCCGATCTTCTCACCTTCTGACCTCTGGTTCTCAAGCCGACCTTCTCACTTTTTTATCCGCCGATCTTTTTGACAGACTGTTTTTTAACCTTTTGACGCGTCACTCACTCCGTAGGCTGTTTATAAATTCACCAACGGCACCAACACCTGCTGTATCCACCAGGCGAATGGTTTCCGAACCGATGACGGCAATGTCGGCTTTTCCTTTTAAATAATCAACATCCTCCCTTCCCTTTACACCGAATCCAAGCGCCAAAGGAAGATTTGTGGCGCTTCGACATCTCAAAAGATATTCCTTCAGTTGTCTGGAAAAGTCCGTCGCCACGCCGGTAACCCCTTTTCTGGCCACACAGTAGATAAAGCCTTTTCCAAAAGAGTTCAGGTATGCCATCCGTTCTTCCGGTGTTGTAGGAGAAAAAATGAAGATTGGTGAGAGATGATATTTTCCCATGGCATCCAGGTAATCTCCTCCTTCTTCAGGTGGGAGATCCGGAACAATAGCCCCCACAATTCCGCTGTTGTGCATCTCACCGGCAAACCGATCAACTCCGTACTTAAAAAGAATATTGTAATAACTCATAAATAGAAAGGGTATATCAAAGGATTTTGCAACTTTTCGGGCAAATTCCATGCACTTTTGTACGGTCGCTCCTCCAGCAAGTGCTCTTTGATTGGCGTGTAAAATGATAGGCCCGTCAGCGATCGGTTCTGAAAAAGGGATCTGCAGTTCCATCAGGTCAACACCGGCGTTTACCATGGCTTCAATGATTCTGAAAGCATCTTCGAATGTGGGATATCCAAGAACAATATGGGTCATTAATAAAATCTCTTTTTCTTTAAGCCTTTGCTTCAGATATGATTCAAGCATGATATTCCTCCGCTTTTTTCTTTATAAATTCCTGCCACTTAGGATCTGCAAAAGCATCGGCNNAGAGGCTTCTTTAAATGCCTGTGCAAAGGCATGGGCTGACTCAAGTGCGGGAATCAAACCCTCTTTTCTGATGGTAAGCGAGAGGGCATCAACGACGTCTTTGTCTGTGGCTGCTTCGAATCGAATCCGACCTTTTTTAGAAAAGTTCGCCAGGATCGGCGAAACACCAACATAATCCAGACCGGCAGCAACACTGTGTGTCTCTCTCATCTGGCCGTCGTGATCCTGAAGAAAGTATGTTTTATATCCCTGGGCAACACCGACGCTGGCATCTGTGGAAGAAAGCCGGGACGCGTGTTGTCCTGTCTCCAATCCTTTTCCTGCCGCCTCGACACCTACAAGTTCAACCGAATCATTAAGAAAAGATTGAAAAATTCCCAATGCATTGGATCCCCCGCCAACACAGGCATAAATGCGTGAAGGAAGCCTGCCTTCTATTTCTAATATCTGTTTTCTGGCTTCTTTTCCGATAATCGATTGAAAAAAAGAAACCATCTCCGGAAAAGGATGAGGCCCACATGCCGTACCCAAGACATAATGAGTGGTATCCATATTTGTCACCCAATCCCGGAAAGATTCATTAATGGCATCCTTTAAGATCCGGGTCCCCTCCCGTACGGTAACAACTTCTGCACCCAATCGCTCCATCCAGAATACATTCGGACGCTGTCGCTGGACGTCGACCTCTCCCATATAGATGGTACATTTGAACCCAAATCTTGCGGCCATGGTGGCTGTGGCCACCCCGTGCTGGCCTGCACCGGTCTCTGCAATAACCCTCGTTTTTCCCATTCGCTTTACCAAAAGCCCCTGCCCTATAACGTTATTGGCCTTATGTGCGCCGGTATGGTTGAGGTCCTCTCGCTTGATATAAATACGAGCACCCCCAAAATGCTTCGTAAGGTTTTCGGCAAACGTCAATGGTGTGGGGCGGCAAGAATATGTGGACATGATATCGACATATTCTCGCCAAAAGTCGGGATCGTTTTTTGCCCTTTGAAATGTTTCTACCAGTTCATCAAAAGTGGCAATAAGAATTTCAGGTAGATAAGCCCCCCCGAAACCTTCATAATATCCTCTGTCTTTCATCGCAATATCTCCGTATTCATTAAAGATTCGTTAGTGAATATCATCGCTCAATTAGGTTACGAATAAGCTCCCAACGTCTGTGAAAATACAAACTGATCTGTTCGACAATAAAGTTCTGAATAAATAGCGTTTTTTGTTTGATCAAAGTTCAAAAATCGTTTTACCATAAGAATTGGGGTGTCTGGCGTAATCTCTAAAGTATTCGCTTTTTCGCCGGTTAAATAGGCAATTCTAAAGTTTTGCCTGCCGCTACTGGGTTTCATGTAATAGTGTTCATCGACAACTTGGGAAAGAGATCGGCAAGATAGGTCAATTTTATCTATATCCTTAAACAACATATCATGGAGATACATATCTTCGATAAGAACCGGCATCTTTTCAACCCGAATGAGCCGGGAAAAAAAATAAGCCTTCTTGTTTGAAAAAGGATTTTCCGGATCATATCTGATTTGCTCCAGTCGAATATCTTGAAGGATATGCATTTTAACCTCTATCCCTTTTTTATTGAAAGCCGATGTTGTGCCCGCCAAGGAAAAAAGATCAACCTCTTTCTGCAGTTTGCATACAAATGTTCCTGAACCCCTCTTGCGCATCAGGATGCGTTTTCTAACCAGAAGATCCGTCGCCTGTCTGGCCGTGGGCCTTCCGATGCCGTAACGGGCAGCAAGCTCGTTCTCGGATGGAATCTTAGAGCCTGGCGGATATTCTTCTGACCGTATTTTATCCAGGATAATGTTTGCCAGCTGATAATATAGTGGCATTGGAGAGAGTGAATTGAGCATAAACAAATTTTGGCGCATATTGGTAAAGTTGTCAAGACATATTTTGTTGTGGTTTTTGACATTTTAATGGAAAGTATTTTTTAAAATACGTTAATTTTTTAAAAAGTGTCAGAAATCTGCCACTCCCTCAAATTCTGAATCATTCTTTTAAGAATATTTGATTCCTATTTTTATAAATTTTTCAAAATTGTCATGTGTTTTAACTACGGAAAGGATGAATAATTGGATAAAAATCCTTCCTAAGACGTCAATCGATTAAATAATATGTATAATCATATAGTTGGCATAATTTGTGCTACAAAAATTAAAAGAAGTTCATTCTTACCATATTGCAATGTAAAAAACTCAGGGGCTTCGCCTCAATTGAACTAATGGAGCAATTGGTGGCATGAATAAAATGTCCTTAAAATTAATTTGATTTCGTTGTTCTAAAGAAATTCTAAGACGTTTAATGATTGTCAAGGAGACCAATAAATGCCAACCGCAAAGGGATTGCTTAACAAATTCAGCACAGCCAAAACGCTGCCCCATATAACC
>DNGT01000244.1:0-1226 GCA_003486165.1 Desulfobacteraceae bacterium | reverse complement strand
TTGGCTAAAGATTGGCAACTTCCCATTGATGTTCAGGAAGGCATTCAATTTCATCATAAAGCCCTGGATCATGTCTCCCCTTCAAGCCTTACAGGAGCCATTCAACTGGCAGAATATATTGTATCCCAGTTGGATTATACCGCTATTCCAGGAATGAAGGCGAAACTTTCACTTCCGCTGGCCAATCACATTCGCAATAATGTGAAAGAGTATAAAGCGCTTGTCAGAGATCTGCCGAATGAGATGTCAAAAGCCAAGGATCTTTATGCGCCTCATGAGGAGTAAAATAGATGTCTATCCCGAAAGATGTTTTCAGTGAATTTACAGATCATGAAATAGAGCTCAAACAATTTCTTTTGTTTTTGAGAAAAAGAATGCCCCAAGGCAAATTTCAGCTTGTTTTAAATCATGATTGTGAATGTTTGTATGGAGACAACCTCGTTCTATCATCCAAACTCCGCAACAGCATTGTTCATCATGCCCAACAGGAAAAAGGCATTTTTTTGTTCGAATTGAATGAAAAAGATTTTGTGCACGCAATCTTTATTCAAGAATTTGACGCTGTATTAATATATTGTTTGGCAAAGTATAATTCCGATTCATTTATCGAACAATATGAAGCTAACGCTATTCATTTGTGTATCGAACTGTTTCTGTCTCATCTTTCCCTGCAAAACGAACAGGAATTTTTAACCACGCTAAGGAAACAATATGATCGAAAAGTCACTGTCCTTGAAAATAAATATCAGGAAATTTTAGAGGATAATCACCGCGGGTATCAGATCATTCAACAGCAGCAAGAAGAGTATTCACAAACCCTTAAATCTGAAATTGCGCGGCAAACAGCGCAGTTAAGAGAAACCAACCTAAGCCTTAAGCAAGCGCGTGAAATTGCAGAAAACGCCAATAAAGCCAAAAGTCACTTTCTCGCCAACATGAGCCACGAAATTCGCACACCAATGAACGGAATTATCGGTTTTACGGAAATGCTTCTTGATACCAATCTAAGTCAAAATCAACTGGATTACGTGGAAACGATACAAAGAAGTGGAGATAGTCTTTTATCATTAATCAACGATATCCTCGATTTTTCCAAAATAGAAGCAGGACAACTCCAATTTGAAGATACCGAGTTTGACCCCGAACTTGTTGCATATGATATTTGTGAACTCACCCTTCCAAAGGTTCAATCAAAACCTGTCGAAATTCTTTGCCACATCGGTGAT
>DNGT01000020.1 GCA_003486165.1 Desulfobacteraceae bacterium | reverse complement strand
ATCAAAGATTGAATTTAGATATACTGCCACACAAACCATTACGGTTTATTCGAAGAAGATTAAAGATGCCAGAGCTACAATGAATAAATTGGCAACGCTTGGAAAAAAAGGAATTGCCTTTACAGGGAACAGTTACGAAAATTCCACTGAATATTTATTCACGAGACTGAATGACGTTAAACCTGTCATGGTGGAAGAGGCCACAACTAAGGCCAGAGAAGTTGCCGAGAAATTCGCGAAAGATTCCAACAGTAAGTTAGGAAAAATAAAAAAGGCAGGACAAGGGCAGTTTTCAATTAATAATCGGGACAAAAATAATCCCCACATAAAAAAAATCAGAGTTGTTTCAACTGTAGAATATTATCTATCCGATTAATGGAGATAAAAAAATTGAATGAGAAAAACGTCCAGCCAGAGTCGGAAGTCCTTATTCGACGGCAGCATCGGATGATGAGCATCATACTCAACCGTCCCCGTGCATTGAACAGTCTCAACCTTGAAATGATTCGCTTGATCCAGAAAGCCTTGGACGAAATAGAGGACGACGAACGCTGTCGGTTCGTTTTATTCTACGGCACCGGTGAGAGAGGCTTCTGCGCCGGCGGAGATGTTAAGGCACTAGCCCGGGCGATACAGCAGAAAAGCGCCTTTGGTGCGGATCAGATTCTAGCACAAGAGTACAATATGCTTCTGCGGCTCCATCGGTTTCCCAAACCGGTGATCGTCCTTGCCGATGGCATCACCATGGGAGCGGGACTTGGGCTGGCCGCTTCGGCTGATATAGCAGTAGCCACAGAGCGCACCCGGATGGCCATGCCGGAAACCAGAATCGGTTTTTTCCCGGATGTGGGCTCAACCGGTTGGATGTATGACAAATGCCCTGCGGGTTATCCAGAATATCTGGGGCTGACGGGCTATGAAATGAATGGCACCGAAACTGTGCGTGTGGGGTTTGCCACCCATTTATCGCCTTCGGACCGGCTGCCGGAACTGATAAATATTCTGGAAGGATATAAGTCAAATCTGCCGAGTTCGAGAAACCTGGCTGCAAAGCAGCTGGCCTTGGAACTTGATCCATTTTTTAAAAAGGACATTGTCGCTAACACCGATATGGACGAATGGGTGTCAACCTATTTCAAAGGAAAAAGCTCTCTTGTAGACATCATAGAATCGCTGAAACAATGCAGTATACAAACCCGCCTTTGCGATCAGGTCTTTGAGCGGCTGGCGGAAAGATCTCCCACAGCATTGGCAGTGACTCTGAAACTTTTACGGCACAATGAGCATCGCCCTCTTGAAGAAGTATTTCAGACAGAACTTTCAGCAGCGCGCTTTATTCTGAATCATCCGGATTATGTTGAGGGTGTAAGGGCGCGTTTGGTGGACAAAGACGACAACCCCCGTTGGCAGCCGGATAAAATAGAAGCGATCAAAGATCTGGATGTAAAACTTTAGGTTTACCGGTATTTTTTTAGGACTTAAAATAATCGGCTTATCCTTTTATAACTCTGGGCAAGATCATATGATGCTGGGGGCAGATGGATTTTGGATGTTGATAGGCGGCCCCGGTAAAGGCCACAAGGTATTTTCTCAAATCACACAGAGGCACAATTTCATCCACCAGTCCGTTTTTTGCACAGAACAGAGGCCTTGATTTTTCATGATACTCTTTGGCCAGTTTGTTCATTTTTTCGATGATTAGTTCCAAAGGCCTGCCCGCATCTTTTTCTTTGACCAGCCTTCGGGAGTAAGTGGCCACCGCAGCGGTTTCACCGTGCATCACATATATCTCGCTTGCAGAGGTTCCCAAAGTGAAGGCATTGTGGCGGTTGGCGGTGGGTCCGCCCATGAGATAGTGCGCCGACGCCGTTCCTTTTCTGAGAAGCAACAGCATCATGGGAACGTCGGTTTGCTGGATCGAATAGACCAACCCCTGGGCCAGACCCAAAAGTTCCGCTTTTTCAGCCGCATCTCCCACATCCAGTCCTGAACTGTCCTGAAGCCAGATGACAGGAATACGGTCCCTTCCGCAAAGGGTCACGAACTCGTTCATTTTTATCAGCCCCTGGCGGTAGAGTTTCCCACCCATGCCGGGATAGTCGGCATACTCCGGATAGTTCCTGCCAAGATATTCCTGTCTGTTTCCGATGCAGGCCACTAAAAATCCATCGATTTTGCATAATCCCGTATACACTTCCGGACCGTAATCAGGACGGAATTCCATATGCTCGCTTGAATCCACCAGCCTGGCCAATACCTCGTCAAAATCGTATACTCTTTTGGGATTTAAGGGAATCAAGCGGTAAAGATCGTCTATTGGAAATTTGGGTTCTTTCGGTTCAGTCACCTGAAAAAATTTTGGATGATATGCTGGCATATCTTTCATATAATCTTTTAGCCCGTCCAACACGCCGGTTTCATTTTCAAACACATATCTAAAAAAACCGGTTTCATCATAGTGGATGTTTACTGATCCCGGTGGTTTGGCCCGAAACTGTTTTGCTTTTTCGATGATTTCTTCTGCGGCTTTTAAATTAAATTCTCCTTTGGGCGCCATGCCGCTAACGATGCCGACACCACCCACGGCAATATTACAGTCTTTGTGCGCAAAAAGTATGGTGGGGCTGATGCTCTGATACCCGCCGCCGGCCGGGTTAGTACCGTATATTCCGGCGAGCACTGGAATCCCCATCTGTTCCAGCTCGGCATGTCTGAAAAACGGAGTTCCAGCCCCCCGCCGATTGGCATAGAATTTTTCCTGTTCGGTCAATTTGGCGCCGCTGCAATTAACCAGCCAGACCAAAGGAATATTCAGGCGTTTGGACAGGTCGGTCACCCGAAGAATATTTTCAGATTGTCCCGGCAGCCAGGCTCCGGCCATCACTTTGTTGTCAAAACCGATGATCACCGCCCATTTTCCGGAAATCTTTCCGACACCGTCGATGACGTTTGTCGTCCCTTCTGCATTGTTCATTGGATTGTAAAGGGTATGCAAAGGACACCAGGTGCCGGGATCGACGAGATATTCAAGACGCTGCCACACGGTCATTTGTCCTCTGGCATTGATTTTCTCTTCGGGGAACCCGGCCAGTTTGACCCGATTCACTTCATCAGCGATATCTTCTTCGATCTTTTTGATGCTGTTAAGGTTTTCTTCCGTGCTCTTTATCCGGCCTTTTTTCAGGGCACGGCCAAATTCAGTCATTTTTTCAAAATATGGTCTCATGGCTTAAACCTCGATGTGTTTTTCGTCGATAATGGCCAAAACATCGTTTTCTGCCACTTGGTCCTCTTCTTTGACTTTGATTTCTCTGATGGTTCCATCACAGGGGGCAAATATGGGTGTTTCCATCTTCATGGCTTCAATCACCANNTTACCTTCAGTTGAAATACCTTTCCGTCAAGTGGCGCCAAGATTTCCCGTGTCATCGTCGTCCTCCGTTTAAAACGATATATTTTCAAAAAGATAGTGTTTTATAGAATGATTGCAGATAGTATTTGAAGTTGACTGTCAAATCAAGTATGTTTTATCGTAATATTATAGATTCACTGATTAAAATCATTTGCTTATGGACTGGATGAATATATGGCACTCATAAAAATTGGTATCATCGGTGTTGGCAACTGTGCAAGTTCTCTCTTGCAGGGAATAATATACTACCAAGGAAGAAATCACAATAATGCCATCGGAATTTTAAATTGGTCGATAAATGGTTACACACCTTATGATATTGAAGTTGTTTCGGCATTTGATATCGATCAGAGAAAAGTTGGCAAAGATGTTCATGACGCCATTTTTGAGAAACCCAACTGCACCAAAACGTTTGTTCCGAACATGCCGAAAGCAGGGGTTAAAGTGTCCATGGGGAAAATATTGGACGGTTTTTCGGAGCATATGAAAAACTATGACCCTGAATATACATTTTTACTTTGTGATCAAAAGGAGCCAACCAAAAGTGACGTCATCAAAATCTTACAACATTCTGGCACGGAAGTACTGTTAAATTATCTACCTGTGGGTTCTGAAGCTGCATCAAGGTTTTATGCCGAATGTGCCCTGGAGGCGGGCGTTTCATTTATCAACAATATTCCTGTTTTTATTGCCAGTGATCCGACTTGGGCTGAAAAGTTTAAGTCCAGGGGAATTCCAATCATCGGCGATGATATTAAATCCCAGGTCGGAGCTACGATTGTTCATCGTGCGTTAGTAAACCTGTTTGAAAAACGGGGCGTGAGATTGGAAAAGACGTATCAAATAAACACCGGTGGCAATACCGATTTTTTAAATATGTTGAACAGAAAGAGACTGGATAAAAAAAAGGAATCAAAAACAACGGCTGTACAGGCTGTTATGAAAAAAAAGCTCGAAGACCTTAACATACATATCGGTCCCAGTGATTATGTGCCTTGGTTAAATGACAATAAAGTGGCTTTTATTCGAATGGAGGGCAGACTTTTCGGTGATATACCAATGAACCTTGAACTAAGGTTGTCTGTTGAGGATTCTCCCAATTCCGCCGGATCGGCCATCGATTGCATCCGGTTGTGCAAATTGGCTTTCGAAAGAAATATCGGTGGCGTATTAGAAGCGCCTTCAGCCTACTATTGCAAACATCCGCCGGTTCAATATGTCGATGATGAGGCCTTTTTGCTACTAAAAGATTTTATTTCAAATAAATGAGGGTAGGAGAGTTTTTCTAAATAGTCGCTCCATGGATAATCATTTTTTAAACCGGGTGAACTCGTGGATCTATAAGAAAAGCTCCACGAAGGCTCATATAAAAAAGCTTTCAAAATAAAAACCCGCATCTTTCAAAGTGGTCAGATGATACAAACCGGAATTATTTCTCAACATGAAGCAACGCGTATTTCTTTGGTTCGACATGCCAGTGTGCATAATCCATCCAATATTTTTTATGGTCGTCTGCCGGGTTTTTCCATCAGCAAAAAAGGAGGTCTTGAAGCGGCTCGAACAGCCTGGGCGTTAAAGGACATGACCATTGAAGAAGTTCATACCAGCCCTCTGCTTCGCTGCCGCCAAACAGCTTCTGAAATCCTTAAATATCATCATTCTCTCAAGCTGAGGCAATCAAGATTAATCACAGAGGTTCTGACGCCCTTTCAGGGTAAGTCTGAAGGTATAGTCCATTCAAGAAATGGAGATGTTTATACCGGAACCGATCCGAATTATGAGCAACCGGAAGACATCATGCTGAGGGTTCAAAAGTTTTTATTCAGAACACGGCTTACCTTCCCCAAAAAACATGTCGTGGCTGTGACCCATGGCGACATTATTTTATTCATGATACTGTGGGCGAGTCATTTGTCCACAACACCTCTTAACAAGAAAAAATTTACGACCCTTGGTATCTTAAAAGAATATCCGGCAGTCTCATCAATTACCACATTTTCTTATTCGACGAGCACAAAAGATGAACGCCCGTCAATCGCCTATTTTAACCCGGCAATCCACATGCCGTGTTAATTTTGCCCTTCTTTTTACATAGAATGTGATAAATGATGAAGGTCAATAGGCTACCTCCACCTGATGAAATGCTTCGGCGATCTCAAAATGTTCGCCTTCGGCCATTTTCTGACATCGCTGCCAAAGCCATTTTTCCAGATCAGAGATACCGAACTGGATAATTTGGCTTTCGTGACAACGCAATGCTGCAAGTTTGAGGTGAAAGGTTTTGGTAATGTCAATTCTCAAATTGACGTCCTCTGTTCCGAAGAACAGGATTTTTTTCACTTTATGGGGCATAAGCCCTTCTTCGATTAAATCCGGATATGCCAGCAGATCGCGGGCATAAGGATAGACTGCATCCAACGTTACCTGTCCGGTGATGCGATGGTCTCTGTGCCAGATGTAGCGCCTGTAAGGATCTGATGTGACAATCATATCCGGTTTATATGTTCGGATTTGTCTGACAATCGCTTTTCGGAAATCCGGTGTATCTTCGAGTCCCTGGTCAGGATATCGAAGGAAAACGACATCAGAGACACCCAATACGACAGCAGCCTCTTTCTGCTCTTTTTCTCTAATTGTTGCAAGCTGTTGGGAAGTTATGTCCGGATTGTCGGTGCCTTTGTCCCCGCTGGTGCACACCACATAGACCACCCGCTTGCCTTCNNACCTTTTTGTGACTGTTTAAGTTTTTAAAACATGTTGAGGTAAAAGTAGCCTCTGGTATGATTTAAATTATTTCTGGAAGCTGTTTGAGTGGATTAGGGGTCGTTATGAAAAAACTCTTCTCGATTAGAGGTCTTGACGAATGTATGGTCTTGAACCGATGACCCTTATCAAAAGATAAGCCCTATTTTTTCATTACGAGCGCTTATCCAAGAGTTCTTTCAGAAATAATTTAAATCAGACCAGAGGCGAACTCTGCCGAGAGGCTTGTCCGCCGCTGGCATTATCACTCATGTAAAAAGCGAATACGTCATATATCGAATATTTAAAAAATAGCCCGACCTTCACATAATGATTTTACGATTTGTCTGCTGATACCGACCGGTATGCGTCAAGTAGCAGAGAAGCAGATCTTGACCATGCAAATCCAGCCACGGATGACCGAATTGCTGTGGGTGATAAACCATTCTGCTTCTGCTTTAATAAAATGATTTCGATGAGCCGGGCAAAATGTTGTGGATTCGCATCCTTTGCGACATATCCTGTTACACCGTCTTTTACAATATCTTCCATCTCGCCGACCGAAGTGGTCACCACAGGTGTTCCGCATGCCAATGCCTCCAGTGCCACAAGACCGAAGCTTTCGTAATATGACGGCACAACAAGAACATCCGCAGCACTGTAATATTGTGGCAGGGATTCCTGATCCACCCTTCCGGCGAACATCACNNGAGCAAGCGATCAAGCCCTTTTATGGAGGCAAACCGACCTACATAGAGTATAATGGGATCATCCATTGATAATGCCAATTGTCGGCGAGCGGAAATTTTATCCTGTGGTTTAAAGCGGTCAAGATTGACGCCACAGGGAATAATCCGGATTTTATCAACAGGTGCACGGTAATACTGTATTAAATGCTCCTTTTCTTTTTGGGTGGGAAGGACAATTTGATCACACAGCTTTGCCAGTTTTTTTTCGTTAGTCAGCCGTAATTTGGACGCATTTTTAGTTGGACAGGTTACATTTTTCACAGCGCCGATGGTATGGTATGTAATCAGGTGACACACATTCCAGGATGACCGGAGCTTGAGACCTAAAACCCCTGAAATCCAATAATGGCTGTGGATGATATCATACGCGATGTTTTCCTTGATTCTAAAGGATTCTAATTCGTTAAATAGTTGCGGCAAAACCTTATAGAGAGAGGATTTGGTGATATTTTTGTGAGTTCCTACTGATAAATGGACGAGCCGAACATTGTCGTATAAATGTATGACCGGATCGTGCTTGCCGACATTGTGCTGTGTGAAGATGTCGATGTGGTGGCCCAAACGGCCAATCTCTTTGGCCATCTCCCGGACATACACGCTCATACCGCCTGTATCCCGGGTCCCCAAATTGCCAATGGGACTTGAATGGATACTCAGCATGGCCACATTCAGTTTTGTTGAACGATACTTCAATCGACTCTTCCCACTCGATATTGCCTTTTTGTCTGAATCTTCTTTATCCCTCAAGATCTATTTTTAATTGATACAACGGCACCGGCCTACTCCCCAAACGTTTTTTGTACCCTTCTTCACCTTTTAATAGGTCATACCGAAGCTTTCCCTGTTCAATACTATCTCTGATACTATACACCTTGCTGAGAAATCCGGGACTCAGATTGCTAAATTGAGGATTATATCCATTGTTATAAAGAAATAGGNNCGGCTGGCTTTAAACATAGAAAAAAAGGTGTCCATATTTTCTGAAATTTCATCCGGTCGTTTAATGACACGAAAACGGATTTCACCCGCCTCGTTTAGGCGTCTTAATTTGCGACGAATTTCGTGGCGCTGCTTACCTTCAAGCATTTGGAGATATGACTCCCAGGTGCGGGGTAATATTATTTCATAGCTAAACGCCACTTGATTATAAACGACGGCATATCCCATTTGTTTTGCCAGATTCGGCAATTGGGTTAGCGATATGGAATCAGGTCTTAACGTTCCCAATTGAAGAGACCGCACCTCCTTTTTGTTCAGGTGGGTTAAAATTGCCTTTAAGAATTCAGGATAATGATTTGACGCCACAATCACATCCTGGTAATCACACACATTTTCTCCGCCAATAAACCGCGCTGTTTTGTCTTGTATTCGCAAAGGGGCAACGCCAATAAGCTTCCCTTGACAATATCCCGCCAGAATTTCAGGGCCGTTATTTTCACCAAAAGTGTCCCACCATGTTTTCAGCCACAGCGGAAGAACAAACAAACAGTTCCAATCAAGATCTAATTTTTTATCTAGAAAAAACGACTCTAAACGCTCAAAGGGTTCTATTGTGATGTCTATTTTTTGTTTGTTCAGATTCATCGATATGTTTAAATTAATTCAAGGGCGGAGTATTTTATTTGTTAAATCGCTCCATGGATAATGTTTTTTTTCAAACCGTGTAAACTCGTGGTTAAAGGATCGTAAAGAAAGAACAGAATCCAATATAAAAAATATTAGAGTTTTTTTTGTCCCTAAGTGTCTTTATTAATTATTTGCCAGCGGACCCCGTCTTTTGTATCTTCTACCCGAATATTGGATTGTTGAAGGATATCCCGAATGTGATCTGCGTCTGACCATTTTTGCTCATTTCTAAAGCGAGTCCTTAATTGTAGCATTTGTTCAACAAGAGGCGCTATGTATTCTCGAAGATGACGGGGTGAAGTCCCCAATTCGACTCCTAAAAGTACGATTGAATCTCTCAAAATTTCACGGGCTTCAGAAATATTTTCTTCATCTTCCAGATCCATCTGCGCTTTCCAGATGGCGCTGTCCAATTCCAAAAGGGCATTGGTCGTCTCTTTTTGATCATGATTCGCCAGTCCCTTGCGAAAAGAAGCTGCTATTACATTAACTTTATTCAAAAAGCTTTTTTTTGAAAGATTCAGATCACCGGCTTGCTCAACCTCATCAACGTCTGTCGGTGTCCAATCCATTTGGTTGATTTTTTTAACCAATATTTCAAGAGGAATTTGATCTTTTTTGCCAAATTTTATTTCACGTCCCTTTTTTCGAATGGTTACATTACCAATTCCCTGTATATCGATTCGCTGGGCATTAAGATCAATGATACAGGCGGTATGTTCATCGATGCCAATGATCGTCGCGTCATCCGGTAAAAGCATCTCAAGTTGATGGAAGCGTGGCCTTCCCATAAAACAGAACCGAGTATCATGGGTTCCACCTTCGGCATTGTTCCAGTGAGGAACAACTACCAGATGGAGTCCAAATTGTGATAGAATATCAAGCCCATCGACCCAATGGATGTCCTGTCCGACTTTGTATATTTCGTATACAGGGAGGGTAAAACGTCCCATGGTCAGGGCGGCTGCACTTGCGGCCACCAAGCATCCACCGGATGAAATATTATTAACGAGAATTTCAGGGATCGGCGTTTTTTGAAACTGACGAACGGTATACGTGGGACTACCCGGCCCCACAAGCACAAAGTTTGCGGTTCGAAGCATATGAAATGCTGTTTCTGCTTCAAAGGCACTGGTATTCTCTGAAGATTTGTAGGAGGCAACATTAAGCTGTTTTTGAACGTGAACACGGAAATATTCAACGGCTTTTCTCGAAATCTCATCGACGTTCAGTTGAAAACCGGCAGGTGTGTCCAAGAAAACAGCGGTGGGGGAACCCGGAAATCGGGCAAGCATATTTTTGTGCACCTCTACCATTGTGGCGGTAAGCTCGCCGGAACCCATCAGAACAATCATGCCCTTTTTCGATGACATATTTTTAAACCTTCACAAATCGAGCATCGTCATTTTAGCTTAATCTGAACAAACTGGTCGAAGTGTAACATATATCCCGTCTTCATTGAAACCGAAATGATTGNNCGGTCGGCTTGATTCATCATTCCTGTTTGCTCATCTATACCGATGCACCGGATGTCTGAAATTATATCGACGTATAGAGAATGCCATGAACGGCCAAATGTATCATGATGCGGTATCAAAATGACGTTTTTTAGAATCCCAAACCCGTTCTTTATTTTTTTATCTACAGGATCAAAATACCACTCACATAACACCATTGCACCAGCACTGCTCCCTGCAAGTATGGCGCCTTTTTCATAAGCACGCCAAAGGGCATCCAGGCATCGGGTTTCTTTTAACGTGTGACCCAGATAGCCGGGAAACCCTCCAAGAATATAAATGAGGCTTGCACGATCCAATTCGACCGAAAGTTCCGGATCATTGCTTGAATTTTTATCTATAATCGGTAAAACGGAAATATTTCTCGCACCGAGTGTTCGAAACCATTTCGATGCCGTATTGCCGGCTCGTTGGCTATTGTTGTCCGGTGCTGCGGCAGTCGGTATAATCACAACTTTAGCGTTTTTTCCCCCGGCCAGTGCCAGTGCTTCCCTGTCCGGCTCTTCCATTTCCCCTTGAAATTCGCATCCTCCCTCAAGCAGTAGAATTCCCATTTTTATGAATTTCCATAGAAAGACAGGATTAATCCCCGTCATATTCCTGGTAAATAATATGTCCGCAGGATTTACAATGCGAAGCATTTTCGTCATGGTAACGTAGGCCGCATCCCGGACAAATGACTTCTTTTTTGGTGGCAATGTGTAACCACTCCTTGACAAGACGACTCACTTGCCAGGGTATGAGGATAATGCCTGACAGTATCATCAGCACGGTGACCCATTTTCCTGCCTCGGACATGGGAATGATATCTCCGAATCCTACCGTAGAAAGCGTTACTACAGTGAAATAGAAGGCATCTCCAAAAGTCTGAACGTTTGGGTTTATAGCGTTTTCGACATGAAAAAAGAGACCGGAAGATATGAAAAAAATCATGAATATGGTTAAAAAGAGCTTGATGACATTCAACAACCTGAGAGTGATGGTGCCAAAGAAAAAATTAGGATCTGCCGTGAACCTCAGAAACCTGAATATTCTCAATACACGGATCATCCGGATCACCCTTAAAAATCCGAAGTTGGGCATAATGCCGAACAGGGGGAGCACAAGCAGAGAAAGGGTCGGTACAATGGCGATAAAATCAAGGATGCTATAAATATCAATTAATTGTCGGAGTCGGTTTTTCGCACCGTAAAGTCTCGCGGCATACTCAACCATGAAAAACAGTACAATAATAATTTCTATATTCCACATTAAACGTTTGGTTGCTTCGGACACGGGATAGGTCTCGACAACAAAAATGGCGCAGATGACGAGATTAAGAAGTATGATGAAAATATCAATTGCCTTGCCCAATGGTGTTTTGCAGTCAATCAAATAAAACTGGATGGTTTCGCGGAAGGTTCGGGATGTGGTTTTATTTTTTTTCTTTGGATAATTAATTGTCATGGGCTTTGCCGGTTGCGTTTCTTTCACCTAAACTGAGCGTTTCAAATTTGTGCATTATGCTTTACCGGTTTGCCTTTTTGATGCCGAGCTGATCCAGGGCAATAATCCATTTACAGATATTGGCCGATCCTTCCACCATGGTATAGGTTGGCGTATCCCGATAAAAACGGGACACCGGATATTCGGTTGAATAACCATACGCCCCCAGAATCCGCATGGCATAGCCCGCACACTTGGTAGCGACTTCCCCTGCAAAATATTTTGCCTGTGCGACATCTAGACCGTTGTTCAGGTTTCCCTGATCCTTTACCCAGGCCGCTTTGTAAACCAAAAAACGGGCGGCTTCAATTTCGGTGGCCATCTGGGCAATCATGTCCTGGTTCATTTGAAACTCGCCGATGGGTTTTCCGAACTGTCTGCGTTCATTGCAGTATTTTAGCGATATTTCCAAACACGCCCGTGCAACACCAACCGCACCGGCGGCTGCCGAAAGCCGGGTTTGGTTAAGAGATCCGAAGAGAATCTTTGCACCGTCTCCGGGCTTCCCGATGATATTCTCCTTGGGGACCTTTGTATTGGTTAAAAATATTTCTCCGGTGGGAGATGAGTGGGAACCCATTTTTTCAAGAGCCGATGTTTTAACACCGTTAAAGGTCTTTGGTTCTACGACAAAGGCCGAAAGACCCTTGGAGCCCTTATCCGGGTCTGTATAGGCATAATAGATGATGACATCCGCAACGTCTGCATTGGAGATCCATGTCTTGGAACCGTTTAGACACCAGTGGTCGCCCTTGTTTTCAGCGGTGGATGTCATGGCCATGACATCGGAACCGGCGTCAGGCTCTGTTATGGCAAATCCGCCCAGATATTCGGCGTCGACCAATTTGGAAATGTATTTTTGTTTTAAGGCTTCATCTCCGTA
>DNGT01000373.1 GCA_003486165.1 Desulfobacteraceae bacterium | reverse complement strand
TTTCTTGTGTAAAATTATTCTTTTCATGAGCGTTTATGATCGCCTCTGCCGCGAGCATACCCGACTTCATGGACAAATGCACCCCTTTTAATCCCGGTGTATTTTGCATTGCTGCGCATCCACCCACAAAAACACCGCCGTCTAAGGCTAATTTGGGAATGGTGAAATAACCGCCGGATGAAACCGTTCTTGCTCCCTGTTCCAAGACCTTTCCGTTTTGAATGATGTCTGCTACAAAAGGATGCTGTTTGAATTTTATAAATTCGTCATATAGATCCAGCATGGGATTCGGGTAGCTGAGTCCCACAAGAAAGCCGATGGCCACCATGTTATTTTTAATCTCATAAATAAACCCGCCCCCCGGTATATCCAAGCCNNTGAAAAAAGATTTAGTTTTTGTGAGATATCCTTCGTCAGGCTTCCCCTTGCCCCTTCACCGAATACCGTCACTTTGGCCTGCAAATCGATCCCAGGTTCAAAATTGCTCTTGGGACGTCCATCTTTGTCAAGGCCTTTGTCACCGGTGCGTACGCCGATAATCGTATTTTGATCTTTATCATAGAGAACTTCCTTGCCTGCGAAACCCGGAAATATATTTACGCCGAGGTCTTCGGCGATACTTCCCAGCCATCTGGTGAACCTGGAAAGACTGATGATAGAGAAACCTTTATTGTGCATATATTTGGGAACTATCGGAACACGGTAGTGTTTTTTTTGAGTCAAAAAATAGAACCCGTCTTCTTTTACGGTGGATTCAATGGGGCAGTTTTTTTCCAAATAATTCGGAATCAGCTCTTTTAAGGCAATCGGGTTCAGAATAGCGCCACTCAATGCATGAGATCCTATTTCCGCACCCTTTTCGATCAGCGCTACTTCCAGAGTCATATTTTTTTCCTTGGCGAGTTGCATCAGCCGTATGGCGCCTGAAAGACTTGCAGGACCACCGCCCACAAAAAGCACATCGAAATCGATTTTTTCACGCTCAATAACCATTTTTTTTGAACCTCTAATATAAAATATCAATTAAAAATACTGTTCTAAAATGAACTCACAAATACATATGGCTTCGAAACCTGAATTAGTCAAGTATCATGATATTTATTGTTTGTAAACGACTTGTATTCGTATGATAATTTAATAATACGCCCATAGGCGGCTCCCGAGGCTTTATAATGTTTCTAAAATTGTAAGGTATGAAATTAGTGGTATAAGTTTTTCGAAGGTATCAAAGAGTGGATCAAAGAATCTTAAATTCAATTGGTTGAGGGGGCGGGGAGTTTCTTTACGGACCATTGCCACGAGTTTTCGCGTATTTAAAAAAAAATATCCATGAAGCAATTTTAGAGAAAAACACCCCGAAGACTGTATGAGTTATGGTAAAAACAGCTTCTATTCTTTCTGAAGAGAAGCCTGCTCGACACGATTGCGGCCGTTTTCTTTGGCGCGATACAGGGCTTCGTCTGCCTTTGCAATCAACTCATCCACGGTCGATTTTCCGTTACAGGTTGCCAGCCCCTGGCTGATTGTAAAAGGGATGCTTATCCCGTCAACGTCTGCATTTTTTCCATTTATTTTGAGTCGAATCCTTTCGGCAATTGCAAATGCATCTGTCTGTTTTGCTCCAGGCAAGACAACAATAAATTCCTCTCCGCCAAATCTTCCGATGGCATCATATGTCCTGATGGNNGTATCATTTATTTTTTTAAAATGGTCAAGATCGAGCATTGAAATGCTTATATGCGCGTTATCTCTTTTTGCCCTGCAAAGTTCATTTTCAATCTGTGATAGAATAGCCCGGCGATTAAGAACGCCTGTCAACGGATCCGTCCGCGATTGTATTTCCAGGTTTTTTTTAGTTTCAAGCAATTCAGACTGCAACTGAACGATTCGTTGGCCGGCTCGAACGCGCACACGAAGCTCATGCATATCAAAAGGTTTGGTTATATAATCATCTGCACCGGCATCCATGCCGGCGACGATGTTCTCCTTTGATTCTTTGGCAGTAAGCAGCGTTACATATGTATATTGATCTTCTTTTTTTGAATTTTCACGGATCTTTCGGCAAATCTCGATGCCCTCCATACCCGGCATCATCCAATCAAGGATGACCAGTTTGGGTGAATCCTCTTTTTGAAGCTTTTTCCACGCATCATGTCCATCGGTAGCGGTAACGACATCGTAGCCCCACTTGGTCAACATGTTTTCCAGAATAAGACGGGATGTAACATCGTCTTCAGCAATTAGTATTCTCATTAAACGCTCCTAATTTTTTTTCCAGCAATTCTAAGGTCAGGCTTTTTTTCAACACCTCGAATTGTTCATCAAGTTTCGGGATCAGTGAAGCCGCNNAGAGAATCCTCAATGAACCCTTTAATGATCTCCGTTGCGAGATCTTCATCACCCAATAACCGGTCGAGAAAACTGTTTTTATCAAAGATACCGTTTTGGGGTAATGGTTCATGGACAATTTCCGCCTCATGTGACCCTTTCGGTTCGTTGAACCACCTTTCAATCACATCAAACAGTTTCTTTGGATGGATCGGTTTGGCGATATAGTCGTTCATGCCGGCATTAAGACATTTTTCGCGATCACCTTTCAACGCATGAGCCGTCATTGCAATAATTGGAACTCTTTTCGATCCGGCCGTAGATTCAAGGTTTGAATCTGAACAATCAGCCGATCCATCCTTGAGCTTTTTCTCCCATTTTCGGATTTCAGCTGTTGCCTCGTAACCATCCATTTCTGGCATTTGGCAATCCATCAAGACAATATCGTATGGAATCTTTTTGAGAGCTTCAACCGCTTCTTTGCCATTCTTAACGACATCAGTACTGTATCCGAATTTATTTAAGGTGCTCAAGGCCACCTTTTGGTTTGTGATGTTGTCTTCAGCCAAAAGGATGCGAGCTGTTCGCTGTTGTTTCTCGCAAACGGTGTGCCGGGTGAAAATAGACACTGGTTGTTCAAATGCTGTTTCATTCCGCAGTCCGGAAACGGTTACCAGACAATCATAAAGCTGTGACTGTTTGACCGGCTTTGTGAGATATCCGACAAAACCAATTTTTTCGAGTCGCTTGGCATCACCACGCTTACCTATTGAAGTCATCAAGACAAGCATCGTATTTTTCAAATCAGAATCCTGTTTAATTTTTCGCCCAAGCGTTTCTCCGTCCATGCCCGGCATTTGCATATCAAGGATGGCAAGATCAAACGG
>DNGT01000321.1 GCA_003486165.1 Desulfobacteraceae bacterium | reverse complement strand
AAAAGTGTTTCCAGCATCTCAGATCCTTCAAAGCTTGTTGACACTATGGCGGCTCATTTCTCGTTCAAAATCGAAGACAAACAGCGTCTGCTTGAAACGGTTTCCTTGGAAAAAAGGCTTTCTTTTCTCCTGAGTTTGATCAAGATGGAAATTGATATTTTCAAAATGGATCAGCGGATAAAAAATCGTGTCAAGGAACAGATGGATAAAACTCAGAAAAATTATTATCTGAATGAACAGATGCGAGCCATAAAAAAGGAAATCGGTTCNNGTGGTTCGAGGCTATATCGACTGGTTAATCAGCCTTCCGTGGTTTGAACGAAGTAAGGTACTCAAGGATCTTGAAGAAGCCGATAAGATACTTGAAGAAGATCACTACGGATTGAACAAACCAAAGGAACGCATACTGGAATATCTGGCGGTTCAGTGCCTTGTTAAAAAAATAAGGGGGCCGATACTCTGTTTTGTAGGACCACCTGGGGTTGGGAAAACCTCCTTGGCCAAATCTGTTGCCCGGGCCACAGGAAGAAAATTTGTACGTCTTTCCCTGGGAGGTGTTAGAGATGAGGCTGAGATTCGAGGACACCGGCGCACATACATCGGTGCCATGCCCGGCAAAATCATCCAATCTCTGAAAAAGGTAGGTGTCAATAATCCGGTATTTTGCCTTGATGAAGTGGATAAAATGAGTATGGATTTCCGGGGAGATCCCTCAGCCGCACTTTTGGAAGTGCTTGATCCTGAGCAAAATTACAGCTTCAACGATCATTATCTGGACGTTGATTACGATCTTTCAGATATCCTGTTTATCACCACAGCCAACACTTTGCCTGAGATACCTCTTCCATTACAGGATAGAATGGAGNNATATCCAAGCAGATTAAAATGAACGGGCTGGAAGAAAAGAATGTCCAATTTTCCAAAAATGGTATTCTCACGATAATTCGTCGATATACCAGAGAATCAGGGGTAAGAAATCTGGAACGTGAGATCTCTTCAATATGCCGGAAGATTGCACGAAAACTTGTAAAAAATAAAAAAGCGAAAGCCTATAAAGTAACGGCAAATTCGATTCAGAAATACCTGGGTCCACCCCGATTTAAAGAGATTCAGATAGAAGAAAAAGACCAGGTCGGCACGGTAACCGGTCTTGCCTGGACCCAAGTGGGTGGCGAGTTACTGTCCATTGAAACCCTGATTATGCCTGGCAAAGGAAAACTCACCATGACCGGCAAGCTGGGAGAGGTGATGCAAGAGTCTGCCCAGGCAGCGGTCAGTTACGTTCGCTCACGTGCAACGAACCTTGCGATACAACCGGATTTTTACAAGAAAAAAGATATTCATATTCATATACCTGAAGGCGCTATCCCCAAAGACGGTCCTTCTGCAGGGATTGCAATGTGCACATCTTTGGTGTCAGCTCTAACAAAGCGACCTGTTCGACGGGATATTGCCATGACCGGTGAAATTACATTGCGGGGGCGCGTTCTGGAAATTGGCGGAATAAAAGAAAAAATTCTGGCTGCTCACAGGGGCGGTATTAAAAAGGTTATTGTCCCCAAAGAAAATAACAAGAATTTAAAGGATATACCTGCTACGGTCTTAAAAGCGATTGAGATTGTTTTGGTTGAGCATATGGATGAGGTTCTGCCCCATGCGTTGATTCTGAAACAAGGAGAAACAATTTTCAAAGAGCACGATATCCCATTTGGCGTGATGACCGAGGAGATGGATGAGGATCAAAGATCAGCCTTAATTTGACGTATTTTTATAAAGAGAAACAATATTTAAATCTAATTTAGGCTTGACTTCATATATTTTAATTGTTAGCAGTGATTTTTTTTTAAGGCAATAAAAGTAAGTCTATTTTAAGTTTTCCGGGCGGATAGCTCAGTTGGGAGAGCNNAGGTCGCGAGTTCAAGTCTCGTCACTCCCGCCACTATCCCATTAAGCTTGTTATTTCAATAACAAGCTTTTTTTGTTATGAAATACTTTGTTTACATCATTGAAAGTCTCAAGGACGGAATGGATTATTCCGGCAGCCTAACGATGGTTCTTCCTTTGTGTTTTCTCTGAAGGATAAGATCTATTCGTTCGTTCAGTCCATTCAGAGACACTTCAGTGGTCAAGAGATCTAGACGTTCGAGTTTCCAATCACTCGCAATTTTATTCCATACCTTCAGGCGCATCGGCATCGGACAATTCTGCGAATCAATCCCCATCAATGTCACCCCNNTCAATACTGATAACCTCTTTTGCGCCAATTTCTAATAGAAAATCCTTTTCATCCACAATTCCGTTTACCGCCACGACATCATAGCCTGCTTTGGCAAGTATGGAAACTGCGATACTTCCAACTCCGCCTGTTGCACCGGAAACCAGTATTCGTCCCATATCCGGAGTGATGCCATAGTCAACCAGCCGGTAAACCGAAAGAGCTGCCGTGAAGCCCGCTGTACCGAATATCATGCTCTCTCTAGAGGAGAGATGCTCGGGCATCTTGACGACCCAACCCGCCGGAACACGAATATATTGACCGAACCCCCCGGATGTGTTCATTCCGAGATCATAGCTCGTCACGATCACTTCATCTCCGGTTTTAAAATCCTTGCTTTGGCTTTCGGCGACGATCCCTGCAGCGTCAATTCCAGGCGTGTGTGGATACTGTCTTGTAACGCCTCTGTTTCCTATGGCGGAAAGAACGTCTTTGTAATTTAACGAAGAGTACTTGACGTTGACGAGCACATCTCCTTGTGGAAGGTCATCAATATTTCTGTCCTTTATTTCTCTGTCAAACTGATCGTTTTCTTTTTCTGTGACCACCATTGCCTTAAAGGTCTTTTGATTCATGGATTTGTCTCCTTTAAAATATTCGTGCATCCTTGCATTTGCCGATTCGTAATTGTAACATAAGACAGGTTTTTAAATTTGCAAACTCAAGTGTTTCAGATTGTTCATGAAAAGCAAGGGGAAAGATGAACACCCGAAAAGCGATTTTTATTTATATGTACGCTGAGCGGATAAAATCAGAACTTATCATTGCTTCCAATCTCTTGGCAACAATGGATGGCCTTGAAGGTAATGAGCGCCTGGGTGCCGAGAAAATAATGGCATCATTTTTAGAAGCTCTGGCCGGTGAGATACGCATTGCGCAGCATGTTGAAAGAACCATGAATTTCATCGGCGCCGAGAGGAAAATAATGGAAGCTATAGGTAAGATCGGACTCCATGAAAGATCCGACATCAATCAATGTATTTCGGAAGCCCTTTCACTGGTTACAACATGCAGTTCCGGCGCGATGAAAGTTCTGATGAGCCAACAATTGATATAATATTATTATTTTAATTCTTCCGGGACACAGTTTGACGGACATTGAAAGTAGACGCATCTTTTGCACTCATACCGTCTTAACGTTACTCCCAGAACCCCGATAGACAGCAGATAGATCACCAGCAACCCCGGTTGCAGCAATAACCAGTAAATGGGAAGCATGATGATGACAAGAAGTGTAATGACAGACACTGTTTTTTCCAGCGGGCTTAGTGGACCGGATACCGGTTTGAAAAATTTTGGCATCCCCCAAAAAAACATACATTTTAGTGTCTTGCCGCTTTGATGATGATAATGGGGGCAATGGATACAGTAAAATCGGTATATAACCATAACCAGCGAAATGCATGCAATAATGTATATGATTAACCACGCTATCGATGTTTCAACGATAGCAATGCAGGCGGCAATAAACGGCACGGAAACCACCAGATTCCAATAAAGAAAATCTAATAATCTGTGTCGGATCTTTAATGGGGTTTCAGTGGGGTTCATATTTTTATTTCTCCTTTTGAAGTTCAGCATCAATTGTTCTTGATCTTCACCTAAGTTGAGCGATTTTTAAGTTTGCCGCAGATACAAGGAAGATCTTGTTTCGCTATAGTCTTCTATGCGGAACGACATCTAACGCAGTAGATGCGGTGAAATTGG
>DNGT01000171.1 GCA_003486165.1 Desulfobacteraceae bacterium | reverse complement strand
AAAAAATATCACAGAATCAAGATAAAAATAAAAAAAGGCAAAGATATTGAGATATTGAAAAAGGTTCGAAGAGCGTTCCCGAGTATTAATCTCATGGCTGACGCCAACAGCGATTACACGCTTGAAGATATCTCTGTTTTAAAAAGACTCGATGAATTTAACCTCATGATGATCGAACAGCCGTTGAGTCATGATGACATCTATTTTCACGCATTGCTTCAAAAACAAATTCAAACGCCCATCTGTCTTGATGAATCCATCAAAAATCTCAATGATGCAAGAACCGCGGTTGGGATGGATAGCTGTCGGATAATCAATATTAAACAGGGCCGCGTAGGCGGTATGACCATGTCTAAAGAAATTCAGGCATATTGTATGGAAAACAATATTAAAGCATGGTCAGGAGGCATGCTGGAAACCGGAATCGGTCGAGCCTTTAACCTTCATCTTCAAACGCTTCCGGGTTTTGTTCTTCCTGGTGACACCTCTGAAACCTCACGATACTTTACTGAAGATATCGTTGACAGGCCGGTGGTTTTGCAACCGGATGGTTTCATACAAATTCCCAAAGGCCCGGGAATCGGGGTTCATGTACTTCCTGAAAGAATAGACAGATTAAAGGTTTTTTATGAAAAAATCGTATAACGAACACAGGTTAAAAGCTATTTCAAAACTTCAAAAATAAATATTGACAATTCATAACGGATAGTTTTATTGGTTAGTCTTTTTTTATTGACAGGCGGCGGCAGATAAATTTATATCCTAAAAGAAGATCCGAACTAAGAGGGCACGGTTTTGTTTGCCGACCAAAGGAAACTGCAAGCGGATCTTATCCAACGATATAGGGAAATAGGACAGTTTAGTGCTTCGATGATACCCCCAAGCACACGACAACCAAGGTGAGTAGAATGATTGAAATCAGAATACACGGTCGAGGCGGACAGGGGAATGTGGCAGCGGCAGAACTTTTGTCCATTGCGGCATTCAAAGACGGTAAATTTTCACAGGCCTTCCCTTCTTTTGGAGCTGAACGGGTGGGCGCCCCTGTCATGGCTTTTGTTAGAATCGACGACAAGAAAATTCGAACACGTGAAGACGTGCAAAACCCGGATTATCTGATCGTCCAAGATTCCAACCTGATTGGATCAGTGCCGGTGTTGGATGGACTTAAGCCGGATGGTTTAATTCTGATCAATTCAGAAAAAAAGCCCGAAGAATTACAACTCAAAACAACTGCAAAGGTGGAAACCATTCCTGCTACGGAAATAGCACTGGAAATCATCGGCCGGCCCATACCGAATGCAATTATGATTGGCGCATTTTGTACGATTACCGGCCTGGTGAGCCTGGATGCTGTGCAGGAAGCAATTATGGGAAAATTCCCCGGCAGGGTTGGTGAAAACAATGTGGCCGCCCTTGAACGGGCCCGCGAAATCATGCAAAAGAGGTAGTTTCATGCTTAAACAAATTGAAGGATCTCATGCTGTTGCGGAATGTGTGGCCAAATGCCGGCCAAATGTCATCTCCGCCTATCCGATTACCCCACAAACACACATTGTGGAAGAACTGGCCAGTATTGTCGGACGGGGGGACCTGGATGCAGAATATGTTAACGTGGAAAGTGAATTTTCCGCAGCATCGGTTGTATTGGGTGCCAGTGCTGCCGGTGCCCGTGCCTATTCGGCGACGACGTCCCAGGGCTTGTTGCTCATGAGTGAGGTGATTTACTGTATTGCGGGAATGCGTCTTCCCATTGTGTTTACCATTGCAAACNNGAGACCCATTTGCCGGTCATGGTTTGCATGGACGGTTTTATTCTGACCCATGCCTTCGAACCGGTGGATGTCCCGGACCAAAAAGAAGTCGACAACTTTTTACCGCCCTTTCGGCCAACGAATATCGTGGACCCCCGGTGGCCCAGAGGTATCGGTCTTTTTGCAGATCCTCGTTTTTACATGGAAACCCGATATATTCTGCACCGCGCCATGGAAAAATCCGAAGAAACCATCAAGAAGGTCAGCCAAGATTTTGCAAAAGCCTTCGGCAGAGACAGCGGCGGTTTCATCAAAACCTATAAATTGAAAGACGCCGATGTGGTTGTCATCTCAATGGGTTCCTTGGTCGGCACGATCAAGGACCTCATCGATCAGCTTGAAGAAGAAGGTAAAAAGATCGGGCTTTTGCAAATCTGTTCCTACCGCCCGTTTCCGCGAAAAGAAATTTACAATACGCTGAAAGACAAAATGAACATTGTTGTGGTCGAAAAATCGATTTCCCTCGGAAGAGGCGGCATTCTGGCCAGCGATGTGCGCTGGTCGTTTCCCCGTGCCGAGAAAAAAGATCGTAATATCAGCAGCTTTATTGCAGGATTGGGGGGCCGCAATATTACGAAGAACGACCTTAGATATATGGTGGAAAAGGTCGAGAAAGAACCGGTGGAATTGGAATTTTTAGGCCTTAAGAAAGAATTGATAGCTGAGAAGGATTTATAATCATGACTATAAGCGCTGAAGAACTCAATAAAGTAGAGAAAAAAGACTTGTTTACCAGCGGTCACCGCGCCTGTGGCGGCTGCGGCCAGGCCCTGGCCGCACGTCTGGTGCAGGATGCCTCCGGTGAGAATACCATTGCATGCGTTGCCACGGGTTGTCTGGAAGTATTCAGCTCACCCTATCCGGATCCGTCCTGGCGTATTCCTTTTTTACACAGCCTTTTTGAAAATGCATCGGCGGTGGCTTCCGGTGTGGAGGCTGCTTATAAAGCCTTGAAAAAAGGCCCGGTCAACATCATCGCCCAGGGGGGTGACGGCAGTACTGCCGACATCGGATTTCAGAGTATCAGCGGCATGTTTGAAAGGGGCCACAATGTGCTCTATGTATGCTACGATAACGAAGCCTACATGAATACCGGTGTTCAGCGTTCCAGCTTTACCCCTTTTGGCGCCAGAACCAGTACCACACCCATGGGCAACAAAACACGGAAAAAAAATCTGCCATTGATTGCGGCGGATCACGGTATTCCCTATGTGGCCACCGCCACAGTCGATGATTTCAGAGATTTGCAGCGCAAGGTGAAGACCGCCCTTTCCATTGAAGGGCCCAAATACATTCACATCCTGGCACCCTGCCCCTTAGGCTGGGGTCATCACGGTGAACTCACCGTACAGATCTGCCGGCTGGCGAAAGATTCCGGTCTGTTTCCCATATATGAAATCATTGACGGCAAGATAACCAATGTCAGAAAAATCCCGGCCAAGGTTCCGGTGGAAGAGTATCTGAAATTGCAGGGTCGGTTCAGCCATCTGTTCAAGAAAGGTGGATCTAAGGAANNGTCCTGGATTTACGCAAAGTCGTTCCTTATAAAACAGGTTCATGGCGGACCCTCATACCTATCAATATCACGCATACGCCGCCCTGCAACAACGCTTGTCCTGCCGGCAATGACATCCGGGGCTTTCTAAGGGTTCTGGCGGAAAAGAAAGATTATGAGCAAGCGTGGCATATATTGACCCGCACCAACCCTTTCCCGGCAGTCTGTGGCAGAGTTTGCCCCCACCCCTGTGAAGGGGGATGTAATCGACGGGATTTTGACGAACCCCTGGCAATAAACTGTGCAGAGCGCGCTGTGGGTGATTTTGGTCTTGAGAATAACCTTCAGCACAAAAAACTTATCGCTACAAGAAAAGAAAAAGTGGCGGTCATCGGTTCCGGTCCGGCCGGATTCTCCTGTGCCTTTCATTTGGCCAAAAGAGGGTTTCAGGTGAAGATATATGAGGCAAACAGCGAGCCCGGCGGCATGATGCGTTATGGTATTCCATCCTACCGGCAACCGAATTACATTTTGAAACAAGAAATTGACAATATTCTCAGCCTGGGCGTTGAATTGGAATGTAATGTCAAGGTTGGGGTCAACATACCCTTGGATCAATTGCGAAATGAATATGATGCTATATTTTTAGGGGTGGGTGCCCAAAAAGGTGTGTCCATTAACATCCCGGGCAAAGACGCAGAAAATGTTTTTACCGGAGTGGAGTTTTTAAGACAGGTTAATACCGGAAAATGGGTAGAGCTCGGTAATGATGTTGTGGTCATCGGCGGCGGNNACCAACCCGACCAAATTAATATTGGATGAAGGCCGGGTGGTCGGTCTTTTGTGTGTTCAAATGGAGCTAAGAGAACCCGACGCCAGCGGCCGGGCCAGACCGGTTCCCATTTCCGGCTCAGAAGCCTTCATTCCCGCGGACACCGTCATTATGGCCACAGGCCAGGCCGTGGATTATGATGGAATCGACATTCAAACCGTAGACAATCAATGGATCTACACCAACGAATATCTGATGACCAGTACGGCAGGCGTTTTTGCCGGCGGTGATGCCGTGGCAGGTCTGGAAACGGTCTCTTTGGCCATTGGTCAGGGAATGCGCGCTGCTTCCGCAATTGAAGATTATATCGATGGAAATAAAGAGAGCGAATTGGCACAACCTCCCGTGGTCTACTCAAGGGAATTGAATACCTATTACTATCAGCCGGTCAAGCGATATGAGAAGGAAGCCAGGTCCATCCATATGAGACTCAAGGGTTTTAAAGAGATTTATCCGAATTTTGACCGAGATGATATTATTGTCGAGGCAAACCGATGCTTTAGCTGTGGACTCTGTTTCGATTGCGGCAACTGCTATATGTATTGCCCTGACAATGCCGTTAAAAAGTCGAAGATCACCGGACTCTACGAATTTGACTATGACTTCTGCAAGGGATGTGGTCTATGTGCAAAAGAATGCCCTTGCCATTATATTCAAATGAACCTGGAAAAGTGATCCGGCTTTCGTGTAATAACTATAAGCCCCGGCATTCAAACTTATAAAAAGCCTTCCTCATTAGGAAGGCTTTTTAATTTAAAGGAGAATAACAATGGTAGAGTTCACATATCAGGATATGTTTCCTTTAGGAGATGATACGACAGGTTATCGTCGATTAACCGATGATCATGTTTCTATAGATTCTTTTAAGGGTAACGAGATATTAGCCATCACCCCGGAAGGATTAACCCTTCTGGCTGAACATGCCTTTAAAGATGTTTCTCATCTTCTGAGACCTTCACATCTGTCGCTTTTGGCAAAAATTCTCGACGATCCTGAAAGTTCCGATAACGATCGGTACGTGGCTCTTGAAATGCTGAAAAATGCGGTCATTTCCGCAGATGGTATATTTCCCATGTGCCAAGACACAGGCACAGCCATCGTAATGGGAAAAAAGGGCCAACAAGTCTGGACCGGCTTTTGTGACGAAGAAGCNNTTGACCATGTATAATGAGGTCAATACCGGATGCAATCTTCCTGCACAAATTGAAATTTATGCCGTCGAAGGAAGCACCTATCACTTTCTTTTTATTGCCAAAGGTGGCGGATCTGCCAACAAGACATATCTTTATCAGGAGACCAAGGCGACGTTGACCCCGGAAAATCTGGCTATGTTTATGAAAAACAAGATGAAAACCCTGGGTACAGCTGCCTGCCCACCCTATCATCTTGCATTTGTTGTCGGCGGAACATCTGCTGAATTGAACCTTAAAACCGTCAAATTGGCCTCGGCAGGATATCTCGACTATCTCCCGACTTCCGGAAATCGATGGGGTCATGCATTCCGAGATTTAAAGCTCGAAACAAAACTGCTTGAGATATCCCGAAAACTAGGTATCGGTGCCCAGTTCGGCGGAAAATATTTCTGTCATGATGTTCGGGTCATTCGGCTTCCAAGACACGGTGCATCCTGCCCCATCGGCCTTGGCGTCAGTTGCAGTGCGGACCGAAATATCAAAGGAAAAATAACAAAACAAGGCATCTATTTGGAACGTCTTGAGACCGATCCGGCAAGATATCTCCCGGAACCTTCAGATGAGGATACAAAAGCTGTTCGCATCGATCTAAACCGGCCTATGAATAAAATTCGGGCCGAATTGGCTCAATATCCGGTGGCAACCCGTTTGTTGCTGACGGGAAAAATTGTCGTAGCCCGGGACATCGCCCATGCCAAACTTAAAGAACGACTTGACAAAGGTCAAGGCCTTCCTGAATATTTCAAAAATCACATGGTATATTATGCCGGCCCGGCAAAAACGCCTGCTGGATATCCTTCAGGATCTTTCGGCCCCACCACTGCCGGCCGCATGGATTCTTATGTTCCCATTTTTCAGGAACAAGGTGCTAGCATGGTCATGCTGGCCAAGGGAAATCGTTCAAAAGAAGTTACGCAATCGTGTAAAAAGTTCGGCGGATTCTACTTGGGTTCCATCGGTGGGCCTGCGGCGCGTCTAGGTAAAGATTGTATAACCAACATCGAAACGTTAGAGTATTCCGATCTTGGAATGGAAGCGATCTTTCTGATTACCGTCAAAGATTTTCCAGCCTTTATTGTCGTAGATGACAAGGGGAACGATTTTTTTGAAAAGCTGCTGGATTATTAATCATTCTTTCAATAAGGTAAGATGTTACCTTGATTATAATGATCTCAAACGTTTTAAAAACCAAATGAGAAACCAAAATGAAAGAATGCATCCGATGCGGCACCTGCTGTAAAAAAGGCGGGCCGTCTTTTCACCTTGAAGATAAGATTTTGATTGATAAAGGAATTATTCCGTCAAAGTATATCTATACCATCAGAAAAGGTGAACGTTCTTATGACAATGTTAAAGAATGCTTTCTACCGGCATCTTCAGATATTCTAAAGTTAAAGGGGCAAAAAGGTTTATGGACCTGTGTTTTTTTAAACGAAGCAAATAATGATTGTAACATATATGAGAATAGGCCCATGGAGTGCAAAGTCCTTAAATGCTGGGATACCAGAGAGATTGAAAAGATTTATGCAAAAAACCGATTAACACGACAAGATCTTATTTCATCCGTTGAAGGACTATGGGAACTTGTTGAGGGTCACCAAGAGCGATGTTCATATGACATGCTCAAATTTTTTATTGATTCTTTGAACAAAAGTAAAAAAACCGAAGCACTTAAAGGCATACTGGAGATTATCGAGTATGATATTAAAATTAGAGAGCTGGTTGTGCAGAAAGCAGGCCTTGAAACTGATTTGACAGATTTTCTGTTCGGCCGCCCCATTACAGAAACCATAAAGATTTACGGCCTAAAAATTAAAATGGAAAAAGGCAAATATATTCTCATTCCAATGGGTTAAACATATTTTTAACAATGTTTAAATGTAAAATTTGAGTTTTTTTAAAGTTCTCACAAAAAGTGTCCGATATAAAAAGAGGTTGAATAAAGGCAAACCATCCGAAAGGGTGGGACGCAAAGCCACTGGCCTAAATCCTAAAATGAAAATCCAGAGGATATGGCGGCAGGGTTGCCTGACCAATTTGAGCCACCCGCCGCCTTTTATGTCAATAAAACACCGCCTTAATACAATCCTCTGTCATT
>DNGT01000090.1 GCA_003486165.1 Desulfobacteraceae bacterium | reverse complement strand
GTAGGCTTCCAAAAAGCATCATCCATGGAGCGATTGAACAAAAAATAGCACCCCGCCCCTGAAATAGCTAAATTTTCAAAAGACACCTTTAGTCATGGGCGCGATTTTTTCGCCTCCCAGAACATAGCCGCCATTGAGTCTTACAACGCTGCCGGAAGATCATTGCGTTCTCATCCCGCAGAACATTTCGGAGGAAAGTTGCTATAGACTGATAACCGCACTTTCACAGGCCATGGAAATCAATTGATCCCCGGTGGCCATTCTGGCGCCTTCTATCAAATCTTTAGCCGAAATGCCTCTGGATGTGGCACAAGGGGTACACACAAGGAGCGGCACACCGAATTCCTGCAAATATGCCATATGGTCATCAGCCTTATCACCGGTGGCTGCCTGCACATTTTCTATAATTCCCTTTTTGGCAATATATACGGCTTCATCCAACAGAAACACTGCTGTGTCCTTTCCCTCCTTTTGGGCAACCATGGCAAAAAACAGCGCTCGTGTGGCTCGATTCGGATTGTCGGTGCCACAGGACAGTACGATCAATACTTTGTTAGTCATCGTTCACTCCTTTTTTTAGCATATTGTTGATTGACCATTTAAAAAATTTGAAACGATCAGCTTGGTAAACTCAATGAACGACTCTAAGGTCTGCCGAGGAGTCGTTCATTTTCCTATTCTGTTTAAAATTTTTCAAGAAACATCCTGGCAAAAATCATTATAGCACCCCTTTCGGCATGGGCGCAACTTTATCACCTCCCAGAACATAGCCGCCATCAAGCCTTACCACGCTGCCGGTCATAAAGGGCGCATCCTTGATAATAAAAAGTACGGCTTTTACCACGTCTGCTATGGTGCCGATTCGCGCAAGCAATGTGTGGTCGATAATTGCCGCTTTTTGTTCATCGCTGAGCAAGCCCCATCCCCGGGTATTCCTGCCGTGACGGGTTTCAACCAATCCCAGCATAATTTCATTGACGCGAACTTTGGGAGCTCCCACGCGTGCCCAAGTTTCGGTTAAAAGGGAAATACCTCGATTTGCAGATGCATAACCGTCATTGAATATGTAACTGGCAGGACCCGACCGCCCCACAACAGCGGCGATGGAGGAAAGGTTTATGACAACACCTTCTCTGGAAGCTTTAAGATGTGGCAAGGCAGATTCAAAAACCCATTTTTTTGCCCGCAGGGTGGTGGCCATTTCAAGATCCCATTGTTTTTGATCATACGGTCCGTGGACCACCGGCCATCCGCCCCGCTCTATGTTGTTAATCAAAATGTCAAGTCGGCCGAAACGATCCAAGACCTTATTGACAAGCCCTGAAATTTTTTCGATTTCAAGCAGATTTGTTTGGATGATCAGATGATCCCGGCCGGTTTCGGCAAAGTCCTGCTGCAATTCATCCAGGCTTTCTTCCCAGTCAAAATAGTTGAGAGCAACGTGTGCCCCTTCCTGTGCAAGGGCAAGCCCGATTCCTTTTCCAATGCCCTTTACGGCGCCTAACACCAGAGCCACTTTGTTTTTTATTTTCATTGTTAATCCTGTTCAAGATTGCCAAAAAGGATCTTTTTGATCCATCGATGCCCCAGTTTTAACAGTTCAACATCGTCATTCTTCAGGGTATTTACAGTTTTTTCGTCCAGGTTCCAATTATCAAGAATATTTTGTTCAAATATCTGAGATCTGAATGTGTCAATGTCATACAGTGCCATGTGAAAATAAAATATTGATTTGATATCCAAGGGGCCGGGAATGAGGCGATTTTTAAAGCCGATGATTTCCAGCAACATATCATTCATTTCATTATAAAAGGTGACATCCTGATCTTCGATCCATTTTCGGATGGTCCAGGTTCGTCCCTGTTCAGAGCCAAGGCAGTGCTGTTCTTTCAAAAGGATATACTGTTCCGAAATTTTATTTGTTTCTCTGGAACGAGATGCAATCCGCATCAGCGGATAGGTCCGACACGATGATGGGCGGTCTTCGTAAACGCTGCATCCCGATGACGTCACAAATGGGCACTTAAGTTTATGAGGATCATCTGTTTTTAAAGTGATTATGGGGAGACCGGTTTCAGGGCCGGTCTGTTGGGTGGTATAACGCTCAATAAAAAGACGCGATGATAAATCGAGTCGATGTTTCAGACGCAGTATATCGTAAGGGGTGAGAAACTGGTTCAGATCCCGGCAGCATTCATTGAAACAAGGCACCTTTTTTGAGCATGAAAATGAGAATGTGTCATTTACCGAAAGCAAAATCATGTTGTTTCCCATAGCAAATAACCAATGACCAATTCAGCAAAACCTGTCAACTAAAAAAATGTGTGTAAATATAAAAGTCCATAACGTGCTGTAAATCTTTCAGGATGGCCCTCATACGTCCATATAAGCATCAAAATACTGTATGGAATTCATATCCTGAATGATTTATATAACATGAANNTTATGAATTTTAAAATCACCCCTAAGGGTGATTGGGTAAAAATAAAGCGGAATCTATAAAACGAATAACAACTCAGGGTCTTTTGAGACCAAAAATTACGAAGGGAGGTGCAAAAAGCTTACTAATTGTACCAGAGACTATTTGAAAAGAGGTTAAAATACTGAACTTTTTTACAACAGAATTAGGAGGTAATTAAATGCCAAGTTTTGTAATTGCAGAAAAGTGCGATGGCTGCAAAGGCGGGGACAAGACCGCTTGCATGTACATTTGCCCCAACGACCTGATGGTTCTGGAACCCAATGAAATGAAGGCTTACAATCAGGAGCCGGATCAGTGCTGGGAANNACCATCAAGCGCTTTAAGTTCCCCATCCGTACAACCCCTGAAGGCGGTGCCAATGCTTATAAAAATCTCGCAGGCAAAGATCTTGACAGTGAGCTGCTTTCAACCCAAGAGGCAGATGGTTATCAGATGCCAAAACCGCTGGCAACCGTTTAAGCGGTAAAGGGTTTTTAAACAACGGTTTGATGATCAATTTAGAATATTTCGATTTAAGGAGGATATAATATGGCATTACCGAATAAACCTTTGGGAGAACTCAAGGCTGTCCGGGATCCGGAAGTAGAAGAGCGCGAAGTTGATATTCTGATTGTAGGCGGCGGTATGGCTGCATGCGGAACTGCTTTCGAGGTCAAAAAATGGGCACCTAACGCAAAAATCCTGCTGTGTGACAAAGCTGCCATGGAGCGTAGTGGCGCTGTTGCCCAGGGGCTTTCAGCAATCAATACATATATCGGAGAAAATACACCGGATGACTATGTGCGAATGGTTCGCAACGACCTGATGGGGATTGTTCGTGAGGACCTTATCTTTGATCTGGGTTGTCACGTTGATGATTCCGTCTTTCTGTTTGAGGAATGGGGCCTTCCCATCTGGAAATTGTCTGATGACGGAAAGAAACTTGACGGCAAAAAAGGCCAAAAGATGGGTACCTTAAAAGCAGGTGCCAAACCTGTAAGAACCGGTAAATGGCAGATCATGATC
>DNGT01000134.1 GCA_003486165.1 Desulfobacteraceae bacterium | reverse complement strand
CTGGATATAATCGATAATCCTAAACAAACTCAAGAAAACCGCTTCAATCGGAACGTTATTCTGAGAAACGCTATAGGACAAAATTGCAGATATCTGAAATATGTTTTGTAGCTGTTTAAATAAGAATGAGTGGCCAGATATCTTCTGGATTAATCCGTATTTGCATAATAAAATAACAAAATTTTTACTATCCTTGAGATTACCCTATTTGTCGAAAAAATTTAACGCCAGGCTCTCGGATATGGGTTTTCCTTCAACCAAAAACTTAGATGCACGCCGTTTTCTCCGGATTTCATATCTTCATGTACATAAGCACCAGCAATAACATCAGATGGCAGTTGAAATAATATGGCTTTTCAGACTCAAGAAATTTCCAACTGCCGCACACAAGGCGTCCAAGATTTTAAAGGTCGTTTGCAGCCCTTGCAGCTGTTTATGCCCTGCCGTATTTTGCAGTAACTATCCACGACAAATTCAAAGAGTCTCGCATTTTTGACCGCTAAAGCCACTTCATCGGCGATGGCGGACAGGACTTGGTCATCTTCTTTGTCAAAATTTTTGTTATCAATTTTATTGATGGCGTTAATGACCCCGACTTTCTCTTCGCCGGACGTCAGCGGTGCTGAAATGATCCTTTTGGTCTGAAAATCATGATCTTTGTCGATAGTGCCATAAAAGTCCGGATCGCTTTGAACATCGTTGACCACCTGTGTTTTCATTTCTCTCAGCGCCCGGCCGGCGATTCCTCTGTCGGCGGGAAACCGTTTTGAAACCAACTCCATGCCGGTTTCGCCGAAGGCTGTAAAAAACTCGAATTCATTGGTGCCCTCATCGTACAAAAGCACGGAACTTTCTTCGCAAAGGAGTTCCGATGTAACGATCCCGGTGATGGTGGTCAGAAGTTCTTGTAAATCAACGATATACGCCAGTGAAGAGCTGACGGTCTGGTAGAGATTGAGCATGCGAATTTTGTTGTCCTTCAACTCGTGGGAAAATGCATTTTCCAGCAGGCTGGACACCAGGGGAACAAAAGGAGGCCCTTGTGGTTTGTTTTTAAGATCATCAAACACATCCGCATCCGCATACAGGGCCAGAGTGCCGATGGATCGATCCCGGGCCTGCAATGGAATGGCCATTCCAACGGGTTCCGTTGATTCGAGAGGATCCTGGGAAGCGAACATGTCAAGGGCTTCGCCGTTTTGGGAAAAGAACAGAATCTCGTGACCCATCTCATCTGACTGGTTGACCCCGGCGAGCAATCCTTCGAATTTAGGGGCCATGTTCACAGGAACGCCTTGTGAAAAAAAATGAGCCTGGTTTGTCAAAGGATCCTTGAGAAAAATTCCAACGACATCTAAATGATAATGCTGTTTCAGCCAGCCTGTGATAACAGAACATTGCTCTTCGATATCATGAGTCAAAATAAGAGTTGTCAAATCCTGATGGGTATGATCCGGCATCGGTCTATCTCCTTCTATGGGTTCAAATATATGGGTTTGGGATTCAGGGTTAGTGCCTTCCGGCATTTAACCTTTAGGCATTTCAACTTCAACACTTCTTAGATTTCAAAAATTTCTATCTCCTCCGAAACATTCTTCAACTTAAATTTGCCTATAGAAACCGGAGAAACATGCCCTTTCACCCTGTCTGCCGTTGATGCTGAAAGATATATTCTTCCTCCGGTGGCCTGGGCGCCGATTCTCGCAGCCACATTGGTGAGACTCCCTCTGGCAGTGTAGGTCCACCGGGAACCGGAATAGGTCTCGAACTTTGCAGCCCCCACAAGGGCCTGGCCCGAATTAATTCCCATGTTAACATCCAGCGGCCGATAGAGTGTGGAACACTCTTCCCAGATCCGGGTTGTCTTTTCCCGAATGGAAATGGCTGCACGAACGGCTTCGAGAGCGCTGGTGTTCTTGTCTTCATCCATGAAAAGAACCATCAGTCCGTCACCGGCGGTTTCATTGACATCACCGTTGTTGGCATAAATGGCGTCCATAAACGCGGAAAAATGCTTTTCAATGACTTCGCTGGTTTGGCTGCTGCCGAGCTTTTCACACAGTTTGGTGTATCCTTCAATATCGACAAAGAGGACCGAAAGGTCCTGCTTTCTACTTTCAGGGATGGTGTTTGTGGGAGATTTTTCGATCATCCTGNNGAAGGTCAAGGTTGAGGCCTTTGATCTCCTCGAAGGATCTGGCATTTTTCAGGGCCACTACCAGGTTATTGACAAGGGTATCGAGGAGTTCTTTATCATCCCTGTTATAGGGCTCGCCGATGAGTTTGGCCCCAAGACCCATAATGCCTGTACAGTCCTTATCCACGACAAAGGAAAAGGCGCACATCATTGCCGAAGGGAGAAGACCGCAGGTTTTGAGTCCCGCTTCATTTTGTATGGATTTTACAAGATCATCAGAAAGCAGGATTTCACTGCCGCCGGCTTTCAATAAAGAGATGTCGTTGCCCTGAAATCCTGCAGATACAAAGCCATTAATCTCTCTGGAGGGAACATCCACCGTGAGGATAAAACCTTNNCCGCCGATCCAGTTCCGTCTGGATGCGCTCTGCCTGAAGAAGAGAACTTCTCAGCGATTCTAATTCTCTTTCAAGATCCATTTTTTTCCCTTAGTGCTTCAAGGATGAAGCGGTTTAAAATTGGTTTGAATTCCTAAGGTTCAGTGGCCAAGTCCGCCAGGGTTTCATCCATCGAGTTATAGATTTTGGCGAATTTTGTGATGCCGATCATATTAAAGATTTTTTGGAAATGACCGGAAAGTCCGAAAATGAAAATCTTCTGGTTATTTTTTTTCGTTTCCGCCAAAAGCTGTATGATCACTGCAATGCCACCACTGTTGATGTAGGCATTTTCGTGAAATTTTAAGACTATTTTACTCGTGTTTTGGATGCTTGCATTCTGGCGGGCTTCTTTGAAAACCGGTTCGGAAAACGACGTGACATCGCACTGTATATCAAAGATTATAATATCCCCTTGTGTTTGGAGACTGATTTTTGTTTCTTGGTTCATAATCGACCCGCCTTCTATCTGTTTTTGGTTTTTTCCACTTTCCAGTCGTGTTTATCCCGTTAACTTGAGAACCATCCTCACCATATGGCCTTCATCGTGTCATGAAGAATGAACGATCAAATCTGACTTAAAGAATGGTTCATTGTTAAAATTGAAACGGGTCACTATCGAAGGTGAGATAACATGGAATAATCGCAGAACAGGGAGTGCCGCTAAAAATTTTCGACGGCCCAGAGCGCTGCCTGGACTCGATTGGGAACGTCGATCTTATTAAATATAGCATACAGATGGCTCTTCACCGTATGGGGACTGATATAAAGTTTTTCTGAGATTTCTTCGTTTGTTGCCCCAACGGCGATCAAAGCGAGTATTTCAATCTGTCTTTTGGTTAGGTTATCAATGATGCTCTCTGAAGGCCTTTTATTGTCCGCCCCTTCAAAAATGCATTTTGTCATCATATCCCTGGATAACCACAATTTTCCTTCTGAAACAGCCCGTATCCCTTTGATAAAATTATCTAGTGAATCATGTTCGTAAAAAAAACCCTTAATTCCCTCTATAACTAATTTTCGGTTAAACTCCATACCTTTGGGCACATTAAAAAGAACAATATGGTTTCCGTATGGTTTATGGATGTTATAAGTCCTTAACTCAGTCAAAAGACTTTTCAAATCTTTTTTCTGACAGTCCCAGAGAACGAGTCTCGTTCCTCCGTCGTTTTTCGGATTGCCTTTTGGTATATGACCAATATCTTCCAGTACAAAGCACTCATTTCCCGTTTTTTGTCTCAGATAAGAGGCGATCAAATCATTTTTCAGCCGTCTTTTTCCGACAATATAGAATTTCATTCCATTTAAAGATGGCCTGCTTTTCTGCTTTTCAGATCCGGTCATTTCAGAATAGAAGTTTATGTTGGCTATCACCAGAAAAATAGTTGACATTTATGGTTAGCCTTTTTAGATTCAATTACTTATTCTCATATGCTCGTTTGATAACTTACTTCATCGTAAGATAGTATTATACAGGAAGGTGAAAAACAAATAACTGAGAGTGATAATCACTATGAGTGATAAAAAATTAAAATGTTTAATGACCCAATTAGAAATCGCTGAAGCATCAGACCTGTCCCAATCTTCGATTCATTATATTCTTAATGGTGATCGAATGCCCAGCATTAAGACAGCACTAAAGTTGGAGAGAACTACCGGGATTTGCCGGGAAGCATGGCTCTTCCCTGAACGACACTATAATCCTTATATTCCCTTTAAAAATGTTCAATCCTGTGCGACTTGCCGTAATAGACCGAATCGGATTTTGAAATCTATTGAGATGGCTGAAGCTTACTTTGAGGAAGCTGAAGACAAGAGAGAAGGTTTCAAAGGTGTGGTTGAGATCCACAGAACGTATACTGGTGTGAACTGGGGTGTGTTCGTTTTTAGAGAAGTTTTACCTGAGGGGCTCAAACTCTTGGCCTGTAGTGAATACCCTGATGGTGAACCCGTGCCAGAGTTCTTGCCTAAGGATTCTTTCAAGCATTTATATCAGCATGCAATTAATGAGCAGACTATTGTCACACCTCATTTCCCTTATGGGCTTTCTGAATCATTTGCTGAAGAACTAAACCTACATTATAATTTGATGCTAAAATCCATACTTTTAATTGCAAGTGGTGGTCTTCTCTTTTCCATGTACTCAGATGTAGTTTCTTTAAATTGGACTCAGATTGGCGTTAAGACCTGTAAAAAACATATCAAGAGGATTAGTAGGCTTTGGAAAGAATACAATAATCAAATTAATCCGAAGTAAAAATCAAAAACCTTCTGTTTATCTAACAAAACCTTTGATGCCTTGCAACTACCAAAGGTCATACGATATTGTGATACGGTAATATGATATC
>DNGT01000158.1 GCA_003486165.1 Desulfobacteraceae bacterium | reverse complement strand
TGATGCAGTTAGAGAACTCAAAGAATTGTTAAAAAGACTGATATAATCAATTGATTTGATATAGTAATAGCCTTATCTCAAATCACTGCTCCTTGTCCGCCTGTATCTGACACGCAAAACTTGTAAAGATTAAAGTGTTAAGTGAGGTTCAACCCTTAGAATGGGGGGGACCTCACTTATGATACCGAAATATTTAAATATTAAATTTAAATCTATTATTTAAATCCAGCCCGATGATCTCCTCCCACTCATTGATCTTCAAATCAAGAGAAGTCTTCTGCCGGCTAACTAACAGGTGCTTGGGCTGATTTCCAAATTGTTAACTGATAACGTATTACACCTGTTGACCATCGACATTGATACGTCCAAAAGCTTATTGGTAATAAAACAGACACAATCTCTTCTTCAATAAAAAATACTTAAAAATATTTATTCTGTCATTCTATCCGACGGATGATTTGATGAGATCCTCCCGTCAAATATTGCCTTGCCGATAAAATTTTTGGATGATATATTTATTTCATTAATTTGACGCAGCATTATATTTTGAGGATGCTCTTATTGGTTTTCAGTACTTTAGGAAATTCATTATGAAAACAATAAAAAGCAAAGTTATGGTCTTGTTGATCGTCTGCTTGACATTCATCGGTGCGCTTCATGTGATATATTATCATTATATATTTTCCCTTCAGGAAAAAATGGAGTTTATCAAAAAATTTGATGACTTTCGCGACAATATCCTTGAAATGAGACGATATGAAAAAAACTTTATTTATTTTAAAGATATTGGCAGTCTTAATGAAACCATATTTTACTTCTTTAAGATCGAAGACTTTTCCCGTGAACTTGCCAAAGATGTTGTCCGAGTAGTCGGGGCCGATAAATTTATGGAATTTCAGGACGACTTAAAGGGTTACAAAACCATATTAGATGAAAATATGAGGCGTGTTAAGACCGAAAAGGCGGATCTCGATGTCGAGACGATCCGAACCAAAGGTAAGAAAATGGTCGATTTTGCTAATGAACTTATTACCACCAAGCGCCATCGAATTCAAAATGACATCAATCGTATCGGGATCATTCCTTTGGTTTTCTTGATCAGCTTTATCGTTTTTGTGGTTTTAATTCTTCAATTAATTTCCAAAGGGATCCTCAAACCGGTTGCGTTGATGCAAAAGGCTACCGAAGAGGCAGCAAAAGGGACATTCAGGCCCATTGTTTATGAATCGGAAAGAGAAGATGAAGTTACCCATCTGATAGAGACATTCAACGAGATGGCCAAACAACTCGAAACAAAACAGGAACAGTTGTTACAGTCGAGAAAGATGGCCTCCATCGGCACATTTACTTCAGGTATCGCTCATGAATTGAACAATCCTTTGAACAATATATCTTTGACTGCAGAAAGCTTAATGGAAGAATTCACGGAGATGACAAAAGAGGAGGCTTCAGAAATGATGATGGAAATTCTCGCCCAGGCAGACAGAGCCAGCCAGGTGGTCAAAAATCTTCTGGAATTCTCGAGGACCGAGCGGCCGTTATTATTGGAACTTTGTATTGATGATGTTTTGGATCGTACGATTAAACTCATAAAGAATCAGATTATGGTAACCGGTATCCAATTAAAAAGAATTAATAGCGAAAATCTGCCCCCTATTAAAGGAAGAAGCCAGGACCTTCAACAGGCTTTTATTAATATTCTTTTAAATTCTATCCAGGCAATGAAAGACTTGTCCGGAGAAAATATTATTACCATTCACACCGGACCGGGACCGAATGGCTACATAAAAATCGATTTTTCGGATACCGGAATCGGGATAAAGCCGGAAGATATGAAATATATATTCGATCCGTTTTATACCACCAAGCCGGTGGGGCGAGGAACAGGCTTGGGGCTTTCTCTGGTATACGGTATTATTCGGACACATGGCGGTTACGTCGAAGTAAAAAGCGAGATGAACATAGGAACCACGTTTTCAATATTTTTACCGATTGCCGTAAATGAGAAAAAGGAATCGGATCATGCAGCTTAGAATCGCCGTCATTGACGATGAAATAACGGTATGCCGACGCCTCGAACATGCCCTTGAAAAAGAAGGATATGAGGTGGAAGCCTTTCAAGATGGTGAAGCTTTTTGGGAACGCATGGTTCAGGAACCATTTAATATCATATTTCTCGATTTAAAACTTCCGGATATGAATGGCATGGATGTTCTTTCCAAAATTAAAAAACGTTATGACGATGTGGAAGTCATCATCATTACAGGTTATGGATCCATCGACTCGGCCATCAGCGCCATTAAAATAGGTGCCTATCATTATGTGACCAAACCTTTCAAATTGGATGAAATCCGTTTACTTACCAGAGGCGCTAGAGAAAAAATGGGGCTACGAGAAGAGAATCGGCGTCTACGGCAAGCCGTTGACGGACAGGATATTTTAAAAGGTTTTATCGGCACCAGCAATGCAATGCAGGAAATCTTTGCCATGATCAAGAAAGTATCCATCGTGAATTGCAATATCCTGTTGCAAGGTGAAAGTGGTACCGGAAAGGAGCTTGTGGCCAGATCGATTCACCGATTGAGCCCGAGAAAAAATCGCCCGTTTATTTCTTTCAATTGTGGGGGATTTAC
>DNGT01000433.1 GCA_003486165.1 Desulfobacteraceae bacterium | reverse complement strand
CCACGATTGCAACCATCTTGATAGCAGTCTCTTGCAAAGAGATATATGCAATCTCTGCAATTTCACTTACACCATAAAAAACAACGCGTTTCACTCCTAGCGCTTCAAGTCCATTAAAATGTTTCTGAAGGTTTCTGCGAGCCCCTCTATAAAGTTCGAACGAATACTGAAGGTATTGATAGGTCAGACGCGTTTTTTCCATAGCCCCTTTTGGTGTAAGGATATATTTGACACGATTTTTAGGAAGGGTGGTAATCTTGAAGTACCCTTTATTTGCAAGGCGTTTGACAAAGGAGTTAACAAGACCCAAAGAAATATCTAATTTGTTGGATAAATCCCGCTGGCTTTGGGTATAATCCTTGTCGATCTCTTCAAGTAATTTTAACGTGCGAATATCTTGAGTGTCCATGGTTGGGATATGTTGAAAGCTGATTGTTTTTTTATGGACTATGGAAGGAAAATTGAAAGGGTTTTTGCAAGGGAAAATATCTTGGCAAACTAAATAGCTCCGCCCAGTAAGTTACATATTAATTATAATTTAACCAATCGTAATTATGAGCTATTTGATGAGATTTATGTCTGATTTGTTTCTTGTTCAATAAATGAACATATATGGGTGATCATGTCAAGCAATAAAATCGCTTCGCGATTTTATAAAACGCTGCTGCGCCGCTGTTAAATGAAAAAAGCGGTGCTATAAGTCGTTGGACGGAAAAGATGGCTGGAAAGTTAATCTTAAAAATACCTCAATAAACTTTTGCATCAAGAATCTCTCGGATTTTCTGAGCAGATATTATTCCGATTCCATCGACCTCTGTCAAAGCCTGAACAGACGCATTCATGATCTTTGAAACAGATTTAAAATGCAGTATTAAGCGTTTCGCAAGTTTGGGCCCAACTTGAGGAAAACCTTGTAATAGGTACAACTGTTTTGATTTTATCCTTTTGGGTCGATAACCTTTTCTTAATGGTACAACATCAATACTGGTCCCAAGCTGTCTGCTTATCATCAATAAGATATCCCGCGAATCTTCTTTTGTACGAGAAAATATAATGGGCACATACCATATGGTTTGGATTGAAATAAGAGTGCCTTTGATAGCCATTCTATCAAAATTATGCTCGGTATCGTAGGGGTTTCCTTCAATAAGTAGAATTGGATGGTTACAGAATTTTTTCAGATTTGACAGTTGATTAAATAATCGCCCGTCAATGATCGATATAAGAAAATCTTTAGCAGTTTTTCGCTCTACGGTTATCGTATCGTTGATGATATAATCTCCATAAGATAACTTTGCTATTTCTACTAAAGCACCACTATTTTTGAGTAAATCAGTGAGTCCGGATGTTGTTTCACGATAATCAACGGTAATTTTTAAATCATTCATCTTTCAAAAACGGTAAAATTAATATCACAGGTGTAACCAACCATGCCACATATCTGTTAGTTGATTACACCTGTTTTGAAGCTTTTTATTCAACTGTAATGCGATCTTTATTTTTTTCCAATATTTTTGGACCGATACCCTGAACTTTTAACAGGTCTTCAACTTGTTTGAAAGGACCATTTTTGTCTCTAAATTCCACGATTCTTTCCGCATATTTCATTCCGATCCCTTTAAGTTGAGAAATTTCTGTTGCTGTTGCTTTGTTGAGATTGATCTTTCCTGCATCTCCTGCCCATAATGGTGCACTAAACGTCATAACCATTGCCAATGCAACAAACAAAACCATCATTCTTTTTGTCGCTTTCATTTCAACCTCCTTTTGTTAATGAATCGTTGTTGATAAAAACACATAAGAATTTGAAGGGAATTCCCAATCCGTGAAAATGCTATCCAAAAAACATGCCATGAATTGTTTTTTTAAAAAAAGAGGGNNTTGTATTTATTAAAGATCCGCACTTTTTATTATTTGAAACAGAAAAAATGGGTAAATTGGATTGGATAGATAGGAGCGGATGAAAACAATCAGCATTTTTCAATTAAGCACATAAATCTGTGCGTGATTGCACAATTTTATATGCATCATCATTTCTGTTTGAATCTAATCTCTAATGGTTTTTTCAAAATCAGGGAGTGTCTCGGGTTTATCACGAATGACCAGCCGACTGTCTTTATTGCGAGCTGTTACGTTTTCATACACACCGTCATCTCTTTTGACCAGTTTGCTAAATCCAAGATCCCGCAACTCACTGTTTGTTTTAGGCGTGCTTATGTTAATGCGTGATATGAGCTTGTGTAAATGTCCTCCACAGGTTGGACATCGGGTCAGAACTGTGTCGTGAATGGATTGTTTTACCTCAAACAGCTTGCCCCGTGNNGATTTTATAAAAATATGAAAATCATCAGTTTTATGTATTCAAACGAGTCCTGCGTCGAACATGGCCTTTGCAATAGCAAGATCTTCCTTTTTGGTAATCTTAATGTTAAATCTACCGCCATTTATAATTTTTACATCCTCCCCCAACCTCTCCACCAGCGATGCATCGTCAGTGCCGACATATCCATCTCGCCGTGCAGTTTCATGAGCTTTTAATATAAGATCAAACCGAAACACCTGGGGAGTCTGGGCAAGCCAAATATTTTCTCTGGAAAGTGTTGTTTCGATAATATCCGATTTGTCGACACGCTTTAATGTATCACTGGCCGGGGT
>DNGT01000475.1 GCA_003486165.1 Desulfobacteraceae bacterium | reverse complement strand
CATGACGTGGCAGGGATCATGCTGTCACACATTCGATATACAGGGATCGACCCGGATTGGCCGGCCAGTCTGTCAAAGACCATTGCCGATGACCTTTTGAGAAAGGAAATGGGGTATGACGGTGTTGTCATGACAGATGATTTGGACATGGGTGCCATTAAAAAGCATTATGATCTCAAAACCGCCATCCAACAGATTCTATCAGCGGACATTGACATGCCCCTGATCTGCCATGCAGGACCCAACATTGAAAATGCGTTCAAGGAAATACTGGATGTTCAAAAGCGATCTCAAACGATGAAAGCCAAAGGAATAAAATCTATGAAACGGATAATGAGGCTGAAGAAAATATATATAGGCGTTTAATTATGCCATATCAGCAATCTTCTTTTTGGGACACAGATGAACACAGATTGTCAAGATTCTTGGATTGAGAATAATGATATTGTCTGTGTATATATGCGAAAATCTGCGTCCTATTTAATTTGAACAATTAAAAACTGACCAACTCCTTACTGTAAAGAAACGCCCCATCCCGTTCGATATATTTATCCCCTTTTCGTTCCAGAATCCAGCCGCTTTCATTTTTTCCCCCAAAAGGAAGCCTCAGCGGCGTGAAGGTAAAATCCGGATTGTCATGCACCATGCCGAATTTTGAATGAAAGAGCGCTTTGAGCGATTCCGTGGGTGAGCCGAAAAAGGCCAGCAGAAAGCCATAGCGCGTCTGAACCAGCTCCGAGGCCGCGTCATAAGGATCATCGAACGGTTTTAAAACCAGAAACGGGCCGAAAAGTTCGAGGTCCGGAATCTGGGTGTTTTGGGTTTCAAGGACCAGCGGATGGATCACATGTTCGTTGATGGATCCGGTGATCAGGTTCGCAGGCTGGCATTTCTCAAGGGCATTTTCAACAATTTTTCGGGTGCGTTCCACCAGAATCGGTCCGATTTCAATATCCGGATCAAAGGGATCTCCCACTTTCATGTCTTGAACTGTATCCAGTATTTTTTTACGAACGGTTTCGTAAATGCTGCGATGAATGTAAACTTTTTTCAGGGTGGTGCAGTATTGGCCGGCGTTGATGAATGACCGTCGGGCGATAAAACGGCCTGCTGCCTGGACATCGGCTTCTTCGAACACAATGGCTGCCGGCATGCCGCCGGGACCGGCAAAAAAGAGTTTGTCAAAAGATCGATGCTGCTTTCTGTAAATTTCTCCTACGGCTGAAGCTCCTGAAATAAAGAGGACCCGGACATCGTTGTCTTCAACACAACGTTTGCCGAATTCGCGGTTGTCCAGACCGATCATGGGGGCGATGGTTTTAAAGGATTCGCAAATTTCAGCCAAAATCGCAGCCGTTCGAGGTGTCTGGGATGAGACGCCGAACCGAAGGCGGTTGCCCGTCAGCAGGGCTGATCCACCCAGTTTGGCCAGCACCACTGTCGGGGCGTCGTATGCAAATATAGTGGCCACCGTGCCGTAAGGTTTGCCGTTTTCGACCCAGGGGATTTCTTCTTCCAGGGTTCGCAAATAGTTCACTGCCAGATCCACTTCGATACCGGTGATTTTCACAGGGAATCCGGCATCCAGCGCCGCGGTTTCCTGAAGGTTTGATCGTTGACGTTCAATGGCATCGGCCAGTCGATTGATTTCTGAGAGTCTTGCTTTGAATTTTCCGTTTTCAGTCATATTGGACTCCTGAAAATATGAATATAATGGTGACAATTTATTTGTATAAATACATAAGCCTATAGAATAAGACCTGTCAACGGTTTTAGCAATTTGTATTTATTTACAAAAAGTCGACAATCAATTGCTGTTGACGCTGATTAAATAGACTTCAATTTCAACAGGACAAGGCCGACGGCAAAAAAAATTGAATACCTTTAAATATTTACAATTAATAAATATCATTTGAGTTAAAACTAAATTACTTGCAAAGCATCTTCCTTCTAAGTTGAACGCTTCAAATTGCGCCAGTGTATTATAAATATAATATCTTAAGGACGTTATATTTTTAGATAGTATTTAAAAGCAGATCCATTTTTAGGGATTTGCCTTTTTTTGCAATTTTGTAAGAAATAAGATATATGTACTGAATGAGATTTGGTTTCAGGTTGTACTTTTGGAAAGTAAACACAACATTTTATTTCGATTATGAATATTTGTACATTGACTTCCTTAAAAAGCGTATCAAAAGAACTCCAAAATATAGGAAACAATTCACCTTTATAAAGGAGTAGAAAATGCCCAGAATACTGGAGTTAAAAGTTATGCAGTTAATAAATTTGATACTCTTTGCTTTTCTAGGGTTTTCTCTAATTGGCTCTGGAGTATTGGCAGAAGAAAGGTTTGAAAGGTCTGGATTTTGGGGAGGATTAGATTTCGGTGTTGGATTCGTTCAAAGGTCTTTTTCAGGAATCGAAGAAGATGAAAACAATTTTTTCCTTGGATTTGAAGGTGGATACACGCTCAATCCTCATTTTCTGATCGGTGTTGAACTTAGCGGTTGGCTACTTGAATCCAGCAATTTGGAAGATCCTTCTAAAGGAGAGGGTATAAGCCAAGTTTTTTTAATTACAAGATATTATCCGAGCAATTCCATGGGATTATTTGCAAAAGTCGGAGGGGGGTATGTAAGTTATTGGAATAATCGACCTGGAGAGCCATCAAGCAAAGACGGATGGGGTTTAACCTTTGGGGGCGGATATGATTTTCCATTAAACAAGAATTTTGCGATTTCTCCATTTATTAATTATGGTTTTGGTGAGGCGGATGATCAAGATCACAATATATGGACATTAGGGATTGGTCTAAAATTTCAATAGAAGGATTCAAAACAAATCCTGTCAATAAAGAAGCTGTCAAAAAAACGATCTCACCTCCTTAAGATAGGATATATGTACTTGAAATCGAGATGCTTGGACCTGTGGTCTTGGCAAGAAAGCAAGAAAGCACAAGTTTAATTTAGGGCGGAAATCCTCACTTTTTGATAATTCAATTGTCTTCACGAGGTCTTTAAAAATACAGATTCATAGACACCCCTTCCTCACCCAAAAATGAAAAGGGTGTCTATGAATAACACATATTAAGAAGTCGTTTCTCTAACAGAAAGATACCGTACGTAACTCCATCACTCCATTTTTTTCTTTGCCTTCTCAGCAGTTTCTTCAGCCNNGGTTCACTGACAGCGGCTTTTTCGGGTTCACTGACAGCGGGTTTTTCAGGTTCACTGACAGCGGCTTTTTCGCCTTGCCCACAAGCAACGAAAAACAATAGGCAGACTAAACTCATTAAAATTACGATATGTCTCATAATTCTTCCTCCTTGATAAGATTTAAAATAATTTGCCTGTCCCCAAATACATTGATAAAAGTTTTTATTTATAAATGCAACACTTTTAATTTGAAATTATCAACTCCAAATCGTTGATAGTTGCTATAGCACAAATATCAGAGCTTGAAAATTCGTGTGATATCGTTTTCCAACAGGGGCAAATCCTTTTTCGGCAATCTCGCAATGTATCTGTTTCTTGGATTACATAAAGGTCGTGATTTTGCGTCTTACTTTGATGGCGTTTGACGTTTGTTCAGTCATGGGATTCAGGCTACCAACACAAAGAGCGAAAACAAAGGACGGGGTTAAAATTGCGCATTTCCGGCAGGCGCCGGTTTATTTCCGTAAGTTTCCCGTCCAAAAATGCAGGGCCCGGTCTTCATTTATTTTTTTCGGGTTCTGCTTTTATAGTTCGTATCCATTTTACAGGCTTCCCCCTTCCAGTTTCCCTTGCAGTTGCATAAAAAAACAGCTAATAATGAAAAGGTTTGAAATGATCAAGCAATATCTCGACCGTTCTTTCCGGCTCCGATTGAAACGAAAGCGGTAAAAAATGGTATCAGCCGATTGGGTCAAACGCCTTAGAATAAAAAAACGGCAAGCGGGGGTATATCAGTATCAGAAGGATTGCCGTTATTTTGCCCAGATAGCCGACAGCTTAAAAAAAGCCGGCGCGGATGAACTATCTGAACTCGGCGCCGAAGATGTCAGGCCGGAATTCAGCGGAATTCATTTCAGGGCGGACAAATCAACCCTGTATCGAGTTAATTATCAGACCAGGCTTCTTTCACGGTGCCTTGCGCCATTAATATCATATGTTTGTCATGATACCGATACGTTGTATCAGAAGGCCAAACAGATCGAGTGGGAAGATTTTTTTGGAAAAGGCAATACCTTTGCCGTATCGGGATATGTTTCCGATAGCGTTATTTCGCATTCAAAGTACGCTGCCCTCCGCCTTAAAGATGCGGTTGCCGACTATTTCAAAGAAAAAACCGGTCAGCGTCCGGATGTGTCGGTAAGGAATCCGGATATCCTTCTGAACCTTCATATCAGACACGATAAGGCAGTAATAAGCATCGATACTTCAGGCGGCGCGCTTCACCGGAGAGGATACAGAGAGGAGACCGTTTCGGCGCCGATGCAAGAAACCGTCGCCGCCGCGATTATCCGATTCAGCGAGTGGGACGGTTCTGCTCCTTTATATGATCCCTTGTGTGGTTCGGGAACCCTTTTGTGTGAAGCGCTCATGCGGTATTGCAATATTCCTTCGGGTGTTTTCAGGAATCGATTCGGTTTTGAATGTCTGCCCGACTTTGACGGTGCTCTCTGGCAGCAGGTAAAAAAAGAGGCCGACGGACACATCCGGGAACTGCCGAAAGGGCTGATTGCGGGTAGTGATGTGTCCGCGGAAGCTGTCAGCGCGGCGCGGACAAACCTGATGGGGCTCCATTACGGAAAAAACGTAAGCGTTGAAAGGGCGGACTTCAGAAAGCTGCCCGACCTTGAAGATCATGTAATTGTAACCAATCCGCCTTATGGCATTCGGATGGGGGGAGACGAGAACCTTGACGTGTTTTATAAAAATTTCGGTGATTTTCTGAAACAGAAATGCAAAGGTTCGGCCGCTTTTGTTTATTTTGGAGAACGGGAGTATATCAATAAAATCGGGCTGAAAGCATCATGGAAAAAACCGATCGAGGTTGGCGGGCTTGATGGCAGGCTGGTTAAATACGAGATGTACTGAGAACACTAAGGGGGTCTGCTCCTGGCATTTGAAAATGCCGGGTACAAGGAAACAATCGGGACTAAAAGCAATAGGGTCGGACCAAGTTAACTAAAATGCTTCTAGGGTCTGACCGAGACAATATGCATAAAAATCCATCCAATATCATTTTGATTGGGATGCCCGGTTCAGGGAAGAGCACGGTCGGCATTATTTTGGCAAAGCTGACGTCACAAGATTTCGTCGACACGGACGTCCTTATCCAGACATCTAGGGGTCGAACCCTCCAGGATATCGTTGATACCGAAGGCTACATGGTTTTGCGCGAGATCGAAGAACGTATCCTATTAAAACTTGATTGCTTCAATCATGTCATTGCCACCGGGGGCAGTGCCGTATACAGCCATGCGGCCATGACACACCTGAAATCAAATGGTGTGGTTGTCTTTTTGAACGTTGAGTTGCCGGTACTGGAATCAAGGATTCATAATTTTGCTACAAGAGGTCTTGCAAAACGTCCGGATCAGAGTATTGAAGACCTGTTTGAGGAGCGTTTTGTTTTATATACAAAGTACGCAGATGTTACGATCGAGTGTAAAGATTTTACACAGGAAGAAGTTTGCGAAGAAATCATCGCATTCATATGATTTTATCTAAAAAATTTTGCCGGCCAGCTGCCCTGTGCCGAGTTGCTGAAAATTAAGGGTGCGAAACTTGAATTGGTTACCTGAGGTGTCGGGGAGTTTTTCTCCTAAATCCTTGAANNAAACTCCCCGACCCCTGAGCTACCTAAGGCTCAACTTAAAAGATGTATCTGTTATTGAGAAGATTTGTCGAATGGACTTTTTTTATTTCACCAGGGACAAAAACGTTGATTTTGCAGAACGAATCGTGTCGTTTGTTTTTGTATTTACGGTCTTTTTTCTTTCCGGATGCAGTCGGACCCCCGTAACGCCATCCCCCAAACCTGTATCGCCGATCCCGCTGCCATCAATTGGTTACACCATTCAGGTGGGTGCGTTTTCAAATATGGATAACGCCGTGCGATTTACCGAAAAGTTGCGCAAACAAGACGTAAATGCCTATCATTTTTTACATCATTCCGGTTTATACAAGGTTCGATTCGGCAATTTTTCGTCCAGAACGGCCGCCGTCGACAGGGCCAAAGCGCTTTATTCTGCAGGAATTATCCACGATTTCTATGTTGTAGCTCCCAAGGATTATTCAAAGGTTTACTTGAGAGATAAAATTTTGCGAACAGCAGACAGCCTCATCGGCGTACCTTACAGGTGGGGTGGCGAGTCAGTGGAAGAGGGGTTCGACTGCAGCGGCTTTACCATGACGGTATACCGTTTGAACGGATTGGATCTTCCGAGATCATCTCGATCGCAGTGGACTGCAGGCATGCCTGTGAGCAGGGCTAATCTGCAAAAAGGAAATCTGGTGTTTTTCCATACTTCCGGTAGCGGAAAAATTTCCCATGTGGGTATCTATGTTGGAAACGATCAATTTATTCATGCCCCCGGAAAAGGTAAAAAGGTGAGAAGGTCGTCTTTAAAAAACCGGTATTTTAAAACACGTTATGCAGGAGCAAAGACTTACTTTTAACACCGAAAGACTTTGGAGGCCAATTCCCGTTTATGTTTATAGCTTTCTGGATCGCAAAATCATGATGATGAGCCAGACGGCCAGAATTGTGGCGATTACATAGCCGGTCAGTCCTAAAATCGCTGTCAGGGGAACCCCTTTAAGGCCTAAAAAATTGATCGTAAATGAAAAGATGTGTTGGGGTGCATTCAGCACCATTGCAGCGGCAATGAGGGAAGCGGAAATGATCACCCCGATGATCACCCGATTAATGCTATTTATAAGCTGGGAATTGATTTCCTGAAAACCGGTATGCCGGAATTCTATCCGCTGTTTGCCCTTGGCAGTTTGATCGAGAATATTGTGGATAAGCTTGGGCATCACTTTTAAATGGTTGCCCATAGCCAGCGTGTCTTTTCGAATATTTCTCAAGGCGCTTTTTGCCAGATAACTGCGTTTGATCAGTTCTTTGGCATAGGGTTTCGTTATTTCTAAAAGGCTGGCGTCACTTCCCAGTATCTTGCCGAGGGCTTCTGTCTGAATAAATGTCTTAAAGAGGAGCAAAAGATTTCTCGGCAACCGAATCTTGTATTTGTAAACCAGATGAATGACCTGGTCATAGACTTCTTTGACGGAAACCGTCTGTAGACTTCGTCCGTAAAAAGGCTCACTTGTATCCATAAGGTCTCTGCGGAAACCCTTGAGGTCCATGGCCTCTTCGTTGATGAGTTCGGTATCCAGCAATGCTTCCATCACCATATCATAGTCATGTTCAGCGTAGCCCAGAAAGAGATTTGCGATGTGCTGCATGGTTTCATCGTCCAAATAACCCATAATGCCGAAATCGACCAGACTGACACGACCGTCAAACATGACGATGGTATTTCCGGAATGGGGATCCCCATGGAAAAAACCGAAATCCATCAATTGGCGAGAAAAGGAACGGAGTCCGATCAATGCGACTTCTTTTGGGTCGATTCCATGAGCCTTGATCTTATCCACCTGGTCCATTTTAATACCGGGGATATGTTCCATGGTCAGGACCGATTTGGAGGTGTAATCCCAATAGACTTTAGGAATATAAATTTCATCGATCAATTCGAAGTTCTTGGCAAATTTCTCTATATTCCCGGCTTCGATGAACATGTCGAGTTCTTTAAAAATAATCCGTTCGAATTCTTTTACCAGATTAACGGCACCGATGACACGGGCGATTTCAAAGGCTTTTTCAGCCCTTTTTGCGATGGCGTTCATCAGGCGAATATCTTTGCGGATTTCCTTGTCAATGCCTGGACGAATGACTTTGACAGCAACCTGTTCGCCGCTGAAAAGCCTGGCCATATGGACCTGTGCCACAGAAGCGGCGGCTATGGATTCCCGTGTAAACTCAGCAAAGATATCTTCCAAAGGACGTCTGAGTTCTTTCTGAATAATATCCCTGATATGGTTGAAAGGTACCGGCGGTACCTGGTCCTGAAGTTTTGTAAATTCTTCAATGTATTCGGGAGGGAATATGTCAGCCCGGGTACTGAGTAATTGACCGAGTTTGATAAAACTGGGACCGAGTTCTTCTAAAGCAGACCGAACACGATGGGGAGATGGAAAGCCGTTTTGGGTTGTTGATTCTTTTTCTTCTTGATCAACAGGACTTGTTCCCGGTCTTATAGAAAGCCTTTCGACAATATTTCCAAAGCCGTGTTTGATCAGGATTCGAATTATTTTTCCAAGCCGCCAGAACTCTTTCACCCTTTTGCCCCCTGGAAAATAAAATGATGAACATTCAAACTCTGGATTACAAAACCTGGATTTATTTTTTTGGGTTTTTCCATGTAAAAATCGACTCAGGCGTCCTCATGTTCAACCTTGCCGGCTTTGGGCCACTTT
>DNGT01000106.1 GCA_003486165.1 Desulfobacteraceae bacterium | reverse complement strand
CGTTTCGGATAGGGTATCTCAACACCTTGTTTATCAAACGCTGTTTTGATTTTGTCGGTGACATGGGAAATGGTGTCCATGCGCTTTCTGGCATCATCAATCCATACCCTGAGCTGAAGATCCACCGACGATTCTCCGAAATTTCTCACAACAACTTTTGGGGCCGGTGTTTTTGAAATCCAGTCCACGGATTTTGCCACATTTATGATTAAGTCCTTTGCTTTTTCAATATCTGCATCATATGCAATTCCAACGTTGATACGAACTCTGATCTTTGTTGAAATAATAGTGTAATTAACGATATCTCGCTTCATGATTTCATTGTTGGGAATGATGATCACAATATTATCCGTCGTCTTGATCTTGGTAGCCCGCAGACCGATATCGATAACATCTCCCCAAGAAGCACTTCCTGCCGGAGCGCTCCACACTTCGATCCGGTCACCCACTTCAAACGGCCGATCGATGATCAAAAGCACACCGGCAATAAGGTTGGACAAGGTGTCTTTGGCGGCAAAGCCGATGGCAATCCCGGCCACACCGGCACCGGCAATAAAAGGCATGACATTGACACCCAGGATATCCAACGCCAGAACAACGGCAGTAGCATAAATGATCGCCCCGGAAAATCTATTGAAAAGATCGAAAAGGATATCATCGACTTTGGTTTTTGTTTTGTCGATGATATTTTTTTCGAAGTATCCCAGCAAGATTAACAAAAAATCTTTGGCTGGAGACGCCAGGAGTATGATCACAGTTGCGTGAAAGATTTTTTCCAAAAGCAACACTTCGAAAAGTCTGATGAGATACGTACCGGTGACAAGTATCAGTCCATAGAAAAGCGCCTTGCGGACCACGCTGAAAATCTCGACATTGATTTTAAGAACATTGTTTTTTGGGGTCTTTTTTTCAAAAGAAACCAGAATGCGTTTTAAAATTACCCAGATGATATAGGTGCCGGCAATAGCCCCCAGAGTCTTGAATATCAGATGAATGTATACCGCCTTTATACCGGATATATTGGATATTTTCTCCAGAAAAGAAAAAATATACTCCATAATTTTATCACCTTAATTTTTTTTCAGCCTATTTCTCCAAAGGCTTTTTAACCATACTCGGGTGCGAAACTTAAGAAAAATTTCAAATCGTTCGCCATTTTGCGAGTTCATCACATATGACACTTTGCATTTATCCGTCAAGCCCCGTTTTTATTGAACCACCAAGCATGTCACATGGAACAGACATTAACAATTGAACGAAACATCTATGCCTCGCAAACGCACTTGATTTCGGTGCAGCGAAGCGACGGCGTCTTTCTTTTGAAAACCGAATGCGCTTACCCTGAATAGCTATGTGCTTTCTAATTCTTTTTTATCTGCATCCGGTTTAAAGTCTTTAACTATTTTTATGGCATCTTCAAGCTTGGCCTTTGCCTTGGCTGCCTGACGAAAGGCCTTTTCTGCCTCCTTATCCGCCTGATCTGCCTCTGATCTCAATTTTAACAATCGGTCTTTTTCTTCTTCCGAAATCGGCTTGCTCTCCAGTTCGGTCAGCTTGGCCCTGGCGGATTCTGCGATCTCTCGAGTTTTGGCCGCCTTCTTTTCGGCTTCACCGGCGATTTTCTCGGCATCGTCAAGCGCATCCGTGGCCGCCGCCATTTCGCCGGCTGTTCCCTCTTCAGGTTCGGCATCCAGTGCAATGTCCTCGGCTGCCAAAACAAAAGCTGTGATCGGCAGGCAAGACAGGAGTTTTTTTATGGGTCCGTCAATCGAACACGTTATTTGATCACCTCGAAGGCGAAACGGCAAAAAGACCACAGCAGCATCCGCTGAATATTCCGAAATTTTATCTATATCAACCTTCGCAACAATTATCGGTTCAGCCTCGATTCTCGCTTCTTCAAGATTGTTCTTCAAATCCTTTAAATTTTCCGACGTATCCGCGTTATAACCGGCAGCCAGCACACGAATTTTGGCTGCGTCCCAGGGTTCGCTACGGGTTATTAAATAACCGAGCAGCAGCATCAAACGACTCGTGGCATCATTTAACCACCACACATCAATACGCCGATCCTCGCCAGGAATATTCTCGAGCGTGTTCCATTTATCTTCATCGGCATCCAGAACCACAATATTCCGCCCCAGACGATACGCCGCTCTCAAATTTCGTCCAAGGTTTATTTCTCTTTTGTCGTTTGTGATTTCAGATTCGGGGTCCAGCCAGTTCAGCAGGATGGTGTTGGCTTTCATCGGTCCGACACCGGTGGACTGGATCAGGGTATTTAAGGCAATATCGAGATCCGGAGCAAAAACCACAAGCGGAAACGCCGCAAAACCATGCGCGGCGATATCCGAACGGAGTTCCGATTCGCTTTTCTCTTGGAGTTTCAACATCTTGACCCCTTCTCCCTTTAAAATTTTAACAACGGTTGTCAGCCCGCTCCTTCCCTCGATCCATGAGGCAAAGCGCAGCAACCCGGGCCGCCGCTGAGCATCCTTGGAAAAAGCGAGGATCTGTGGACGCCAGTCACGATCATGTTCCGGCTCGATATTAGCATTTAAAAGATTCTCTCTGGCACGCTGTAAATAGTAGGATCGACGACTGTCGGCCCATCTCGCCGGGCCGCTTGTTCGTTTGAGATACTGATAGATGGCAAACAATATGGAAACGGCAATCAGTCCGACCTTAAAATCAATGGCCAGCATCACCAGGAGACACGCCAGAAAGCCCGAGAGGCTGAGACGCAAGTCAAACCATTTGAACTTCGGACGAAAAGAGGGGCTGGCGGTCCGGGCCTCGTAAAAAGTTGCGTAATTGAGCAATCCATAGGAAATAAGAAAAAACATGGAGACGACACGAGCGATGAGATTCAGTTGCCCTAAACCAATGGTTCCAAGAGCGATGGCTGCCGACAACAGCACCGCACGCCGTGGATTATCTAAAGGACCGTCCCCTTTGGCAAACGGCAGCAGAATGGGAAATATCCGATCTTTGGCAAGAGACTGCAAGATCCTCGGTGCCCCCAAAAAAGAGGCCATGGCCGATGATAATGTAGCGGCGACGACTCCGGCATCAATCAGAAAGTTAAAACGTGCCACCCGTTTCATTGCGTTGTAATCTTGGATCAACATCTCCTTGGGAAGAACACCGGCAAACACAAGGGCGGCACCAAAATAAACGAGAATCGAGATGCCCACCGCCATAAAAGTTCCCATCGGTAAGCTACTCCCGGGGTCCTTCAGATCTCCGGACATGCTCACACCCTGGGTAAAACCGGTCACCGCCGGAAAAAAGATGGCAAACAACACCCAGATATCGAGGCTTTCGGCTGGAGGTTTCCAGTTTTCTACCACTGTAGAAAACTCCCAGCGTGGGATACCGCCAACAAAAAAAGACAATAGCGCACCCACCAGAAGCGCCATGACGACATACTGGAAACGGGTCGCCCAGTCGGCACCCAGCCAGGCAAAGATGAACAAAAAAGACATGGCTAAAATTGCGATAATTCTGGTATTGGTAAATATATTTTGCGGTAGCAGTAACGTCATGGCTTCACCGAATCCAATACAGTAAAAAGCGATGGAAACCGATTGCGCTAAAAACAAAACCAAACCAATAGCACCCCCGAATTCCGAACCCAGGGTCCTTGAAATCAAGTAATAATCGCCGCCGCCCTTAACTTTAATATTGGTGGCAATTGCAGACAAAGATATACTGGTCAGAACCGAAATTACATTGGCGAGGGTGATAATGATCAACGCGCGTCCCAATCCGGCGCTACCCACCACAAAGCCCAGACGCAAAAATAGAATGATGCCGAGAATGGTCAGAATACTGGGGGTAAAAACACCGGCAAACGTTCCCAGGGTGCCTTCATTTTGATGGTTCTCGGTCTTGGTAGCGATGGCTGCTTTCATATGTTCTCCAGTCTGATGAAAATTGATGTTTGGAAGTGTTGAAAACCTGAAGTCATTATCTGCGGGCTTGTCGCTAAATTATTTTTCGTGGGCTCTGAAACGTTTTTCGATAAGCATTCAAAGAGATTTTATTGAACAACATCCCGCCTATTTTTGTTTCAACAGGATGTTCCGGGTTACCAGAGGTGAAAGAACATAAAGAAACATATACGATAACGCAACATATCCCAAATAGGGTGTAAATATTGAAATAATCAGCACTATCATATTCAAGCGACCAAACCAAAAATGCTTGTCCATAAAACGGCCGAGATGCAGATAACGAATGGGATAAAAGTTCATTAATATCGCTGCAACAATCATTAGACCGAAACAGAAAATACCCCAGGGGTGGGCCCATTCCGAAGATTCTGTAACGGCCTGGTTGAACATGATCAATGGGGCGGTTACCAGTAATGCTGCTGCTGGCGTCGGCATGCCTTTAAAAAATCCGGGAACAGGGGTGCGGTCAAAGGTAAAGTAAACCAGCCTTGCGCCCCCCATAAGTGCATAGAGTAATGCAACCCATCCAATGGGAAGTTGCCGGATCAAGGGATCAGATGCCTCTGCGAAAGACAAATAAAATATCCAGGCCGGGACAATGCAGAAACTGACGGCATCGGCAATGTCATCAAGAATGCCTCCAAAGCTGATCCGGGGTGTCCGTTCCTGTTCGGGAAGGGGTTCTGTAAGTCCCAGTTTTCGTGCCAGGGCTCCGTCGAGTTTGTCGAAAATGGCAGCACCAATCAAACAAAGATAGGCCTCACGAAAACGATTCTGATAAGCAAAAAGAAGTGCCAGCAAGCCCATCATTGCGTTCATAATGGTTAATGAATTTGGGAAAAAAGACAAAATGTTCCGTCGCAATCGTTCATCTTCATCACAG
>DNGT01000377.1 GCA_003486165.1 Desulfobacteraceae bacterium | reverse complement strand
CCGGTTACAAACATACCAATGCCCCTAAATCAGTCTAAGTCATTATAAAATCGTCGCATCGATTTCAGCTTGTTGTATCAGGAGGGTAAACATATGAGCGATCCATGTTTGGCGGAAAGCCTTGAAACAACGGAAATAGATTATATGGAGCTCGATAGGATTATCGAGGAGGATTTTAACAATGACAAAGAAAATTTGATTATGATGCTTCAGGAAATTCAGAGGCGTTACAACTATCTTCCAACACCGGCCTTAACCTATCTTTCCACCAGTATTGGGGTTCCTCTCAGCCAAATATATGGCGTAGCCACATTTTATAGCACGTTTAGTCTTGAGCCGAGAGGTAGAAACATCATTTCTATCTGTCTCGGTACTGCCTGCCATGTCAGGGGTGGTGAGAGAATACGTGAAAAGCTTGAAGAATCTTTGAACATAGCGGATGGCGAAACCACAGAAGATCTGCGATTTACCCTTGAGTCGGTACGCTGTATCGGCTGTTGCAGTTTAGGGCCAGTGGTTAAGATTAATGAAGACATGCATGGTCGCATCGCCTATACTGAAGTAGATAAGATTTTAGAAAAGTATGAATAACACACAATAGAGGCACGAATGATGAAAATCGAGTCTGCAAAAGATCTAGAGGTCATCAGTGAGAATTACAGCAAGAAGCTTTATTATCCGGAAGCGGTTAAGGTTAACGTCGGGATAGCTTCATGTGGCATTGCTGCGGGTGCTCAAGCATCACTAGAAAAGGCTGCGAAAGAATTTCCCGGTAACAACGGCGTTAGCATTAACCAGACCGGCTGTATCGGTTTCTGCGAACGTGAACCGCTGGTTGAAATATTCGAAAAAGGGAAGCCTCGGCTTCTTTATAAGAATATAACGGAAGATAAAATTCTGGATATGATTCAGGGTTATAGGGAAGGCAATTTTAATAAGAAGTGGATCCTGGGACAGATGCAAGATCCGCGTTCATTTCTGGAAGATGGCATACAAAATCCCATGGGTGGTGTTACACCCTTAGAGGAGATTCCCTTTTTAGAGGATGTTTCATTTTTTGACAAACAAGTAAAGATTGCTTTGCGAAATTGCGGTTACATCGATCCTGACAGCATAGAAGAATATATCGTCAGGAAAGGTTATCAGGCCTTTATTCAAGCGCTAAAGGATATGGAGCCCAAAGAAATCATTCAGGCGGTTAAGGAATCGGGGTTAAGAGGGCGCGGTGGGGGCGGTTTCCCCACAGGCATCAAATGGGAGACGTGTGCCAAGCATAAAGGTGAAAGATTCGTCATTTGCAATGCCGATGAAGGTGATCCCGGTGCATACATGGACCGAAGCATTTTAGAAAGCGACCCACACAGCGTTCTTGAAGGNNGCCGGCGCTTTTGTCTGTGGTGAATCAACAGCATTAATGGCTTCTCTTGAAGGAAAGGTGGGCAGACCCAGGGCCAAATATATCCATACAGTGGAGAAAGGGTTCAGAGAGAATCCTTCAAACTTGAACAATGTAGAGACATATGCAAATGTTCCGGCGATTCTTTTAAAGGGAGCCGATAATTACGCCAAAATGGGAACAAAGCACAGTAAAGGAACAAAAGTTTTCAGTCTGGTGGGTAAGGTGAAGAACACCGGCTTGGTGGAAGTTCCCATGGGGATCTCCCTAAAGGAGATCGTTTTTGACATCGGCGGCGGCATTCCGAAAAAGAAAAAATTCAAGGCGGTTCAAACCGGCGGTCCTTCGGGCGGGTGCATCCCCGAGCAATTTTTAGGTCTGGGTGTCGATTTCGATGAGCTGACAAAGGTCGGTTCCATCATGGGCTCCGGCGGCATGATTGTGATGGATCAGGATACCTGCATGGTGGATGTGGCCCGATATTTTCTTGATTTTCTAAAAGAAGAATCTTGCGGTCAATGCAATCCCTGCCGTGAGGGAATCACGGCGATGCTGGATATTCTGACCGATATTTGCAAAGGAAACGGTAAAGAAGGCGACATCGAGCTTTTGGAAGAACTGGGTATGATGATCCAGAAGTTTTCCCTTTGCGGACTGGGAACCTCGGCGCCGAATCCCGTACTGACGACGATACTTTATTTTCGAGATGAATATGAAGCCCACATTAAGGACAAGAAGTGCCCATCGGGCGTCTGTAAACCNNGATGCCTGTAAGTTCGATGCCATACTCATCCAATAATCAAAGGATACGATAAGGTTAAAATTCATGATTACGTTTAAGCTTAACGGGAAAAAAGTTCAGGGAGAGGAAGGGCAGTATATTCTTCAAGTTGCTGAAAAATACGGGGTTGAAATTCCGACGCTGTGTCACCATAAAGCGCTCGAACCCGCCGGAATGTGCCGTCTGTGCACCGTGGAGCTTTTTGACGGACGTCGCACACGTTTTGTAACCGCATGTAACTATCCCATCTGGGAAGGCATGGAGGTCAAAACCGACACCGAAACGGTACACGAGGGAAGAAAGTTGAATGTGGAATTGCTACTTGCCCGTTGTCCGGAATTGCCCATCATCAAGAAGCTTGCTGCCCAATACAACCTTAAAGAAACCCGCTTTAAGATTAAAGACGACACCTGCATCCTTTGTGGGCTGTGTACCCGTATCTGTGACAGAATGGGCAACAGTGCCATCGGCCTCACCGGTCGAGGGGCGGAGATGAAAGTAGACACGCCGTTTCATATCCAAACGGATGTATGTATGGCTTGTGGAGCGTGTGCTTTTGTCTGTCCCACGGGGCATATTACCGTTGAAAAAATAAGAGAAAATATAACAAAACATGCGGTTGTGAAGATACCTTCGGAATATGACGCAGGTCTCAAAGGCCGAAAACCGAT
>DNGT01000462.1 GCA_003486165.1 Desulfobacteraceae bacterium | reverse complement strand
TGGGATTAGATATTCGGCCTGATGCGGTTTCAGCGGTTCTCATCGATAGCAGTATTAAGGGAACAGTCATAGACGCCCATGAATATGTTCCGTTCTCTGGCCGAAAAGAGGATAGAAACGGTTTATCCGCTTTACTTGAAACCATCGAACAAAAGATGGATATATCCGATGCTGTCTGCGTGGCTTCCTTTCCTGCTGACGAGATATCTTTCAGAAATATTCAAGTTCCGTTTAAGGGACAAAAAAAAATCAAAAAGATACTGCCGTATGAACTCGAGCCGACTCTTCCGTTTCCGGTAGAAGATCTTATCATCGATTTTATCCACATAGAAATACCTGACCATACAAATACCAAAAACCTTATCACAGCTGCAGTAGAAAAGTCGAAACTTCAATCTTTCTTAGATACACTTGCGACATTTAATATAGAGCCGGAGATTGTTACCGTTGGTGGTTATCCCACAGCATTTTCACTAGCCAATTTTTTGGACAGCCATAAAAACTGGCTCTTTATCGATATAGACAACAATAAAAGTACGATATTTATTATTTTGTCCGGCAGCATTTGTTTGATACGGTCTTTCGCAATACATTCGGCTGCCCGCTCTGATAAAGTAAAACTGCTTTGTGGCAACATAAGGCGAACAATTTATGCCTTAGAAAAGATCCTTGGATTGGATTTTAAGCCCGATGGAGGATTTATTACAGGATGCGGGATTGATGATCTGGGGTTTGATAAAGAAATGGAACAGGCATTAGGATTTTCTATTGAACGAGTGGACATTTTACAATTCGCAGATATTCTGAAACAACAGCCTCTTCCACCCTCATGGATCCCTAATTTGATGGATAATGCATTGTCACTGGCATTGATGGAGATTAAAGGGGCAAAAGGCTTTAATTTTAGAAAAGGTCCTTTTGCTTTAAAAAAATTCTGGGAAGAAAATAAGAAAAATCTGATTCAAACCGGCGTTTTTCTTGTTCTGGTCCTGTCATTAGGCTGGTTCAATGTCTTTCTTGATTCATACTTTTTGGAAAAAAGGCTGGCCAGACTTAATCATCAAATAACAGGCATCTTTACCTCGACATTCCCTGAGGTCAAAAATGTTGTCGATCCAGTTCAACAGATGAAGATAAAAATACAACAAGCAAGGCAAAATGCTTTATTGCCAGGTGAAACCGAAAAACAGATTAGGGCCATAGACCTTTTGAACACAATAAGCAAGGCCATACCCAAGGAAATGGATGTAACCCTTAAAACGTTTGTAATGGGATCGGAAAGTATCAGTATTTCGGGGGATACCGACAGCTTCAACTCTGTAGACAATATAAAGATTAAGCTGGAACAGGCCGATATATTTAAAAAAATTATTATTAGCGCTGCCAATATAGACAAGATCGACAAGCGTGTGCGTTTCAAACTTAAGGTGGATTTGTAATGATGAGTATGAAAAACTTGAACCCTTCCCGCCCTAAACAGCGGGGCATCCTGGGAATATTCGGGTCAAAACGGCCGCGTTTAACTTTTTGATTCAAGTTTTTGAAATTATGTGTAAAAGACGGTATTTATGATAAAAAAGCTGACCAAAAGAGAGAAGTACGCCATCTATGCCCTTTCGGGTGCTATTCTCTTGTTTATTTTAATTCAATTTATCGTTTTTCCATCAATTGACAAGAGAAAGCGATTGAAAAGAACACTTCAGGTTAAAGAAGATGCCCTTTTGGAGATGATCGCTCTGAAATCCGATTACAACGCAATAGAACAAAGAACAAATTTAGCAAAAGTACGTTTTGAGAACAGGCAAAAGGGTTTTACGCTCTTTTCCTTTCTTGATACTCTCACAGGTAAAGCAAGAATAAAAGAGTATGTAACCTATATGAAACCTTCAACAACTGTTACAAAGGATAATTCGTACAAAATTTCTCAGGTTGAAATGAAGTTAAAGGGGCTAACATTAGAGCAGTTGACCACTTATTTGCATATGATCGAAACATCAAAAAACATGGTATACATAAAAAGGCTTTCAATTTCAAAGACAGGCGAACAAGAAAGTTTTGTAGATGTTGTCTTGCAGGTTGAAACGGTTGAAAAATAATGATGAATAATACCAGAAAATGGCTGCTGTATTCCATATATGTCTTAGCGGCTATAGTATTTTTCATTTATTACCTCTTTCCGTCAGAAAAAGTAAAAAATTATGTAACGTCTGGTTTCAACAGGCTCAATTCCAATATAAACATTAGTATTGATCATGTAAGTCCGACTTTCCCACCTGGTTTAAAGTTGTATAAAGTAAACTTTTATCACATGGACAATGCATTGCTTGAAACCGAACAGATTAAAGTCGTTCCAAATCTTTTGTCACTTTTTCGTTCTAAAGTTATTTTTTTTTTCAAAGGAAGAGCCTATAGAGGCATTTTAGAAGGTAAGGGAGAGTTCATTAAAAACAAGCCAGACCAAAATGTTATTATTGAGGGAAAATTTTCTAACATTAAAATAAAAGAAATGCCCGCTGTTAAACAGTTTGTTGGACGCAATTTAACTGGAATACTAGAGGGAAACTTTACATATCGCGATGTTGGAAAATTGGGCGGTACCTTAGATGCAAGGTCTATCATTTCAGACGGCGAGATAGAACTTTTAACACCTGTTTTCAAGCTCAAAAACATAGATTTTAGTAAAATTGAAGCTGAAATGACAATGGAAAATCAGCGGCTTAAAGTTAAGCGATGCATCATTAAGGCAAGTCCGGCGGATGGTAACGTGTCCGGTCTTATCAATTTAAGAAAACCTTTGGGCCAAAGTTATTTAAGACTTTTGGGCGTCATCAAACCAAACCAAGAATTCCTTGCAGAACTGGGAAAGGATCTTCCGAAAAATTTATTGCCTGAAGAGATATTAAGCAAAGGAGTGGTTCGAATACGAATTTATGGTACGTTGGACGAACCCCGTTTTTTCCTCGACTAATCAAGAAGTTGAGGATGATAAACTCGATTTTTTAAATTCATTCAAATTTAGATCATGAAGCGATATTTTACCATATTGAATATTCTATTCATTACCGGCATAGTATTTTTTATGATGAAGGTGTTTTATAAAATCGCTACAGCCAACATCGACACCATTGATTCTGCCAAAACAGAGGCTATACATCTTGTCCCCAATAAAAGCACAACACAACATGAGCTGTCTCATTACCAAGCAATTATTGAGCGCAATCTGTTCAGAACAAAAACTGAAACCGGAAGTGGACCCGACAAACTCGACATAGAAACCCTTGAACCAACAGATCTAAATTTAAAATTACTGGGGACGATTACGGGTGATGAGAAAGAAGCCTATGCCGTCATAGAAGATACTGCCGCAAAAGAACAGGATCTTTACAGAATCGGGGACACTATCCAAAATGCAACGGTTAAGATAATTTTAAGAGAAAAGGTTGTACTTAATGTCAACGGTAAAGATGAAATATTAGGAATAGAGAAAGCTAGTGGAAGTCAAGAAATAAGAAAACCATCCAGGGAATTGGGCGGGACAAGTTCACAAAATATAACCGTAAAACGGTCGCAGATAGATACCGCCGTTAAAGATGTAAATACCCTTATGAAACAGATAAGAATACGACCAAATTTTAAAAATGGAAAACCAGATGGTTTCCGTTTGACAGGTATCAGACCAAACTCCATTTTTTATAATATGGGTTTGAAAAGTGGGGATATCATCATGGGTGTAGATGGTAAAGATATCGAATCTGTTGACGATGCGTTAAAGTTTTATCAAAACTTGCAGTCATCCTCCAAGGTCCAGCTTCAGATAAAACGAAGGGGCCGGCTCAAAACCATTGACTATCGTATTGAATAAACGATAAATATATGATATAGTAAAAAACTTGTTTGCGATGCTTTAAGATTTTTTTCCCCATATGTATTTTTGATGAATTCGAAAAAGGTCTATTTTATTTTTGGTTTTATGATATACATCCTTGGCGGCCAATTTTTGTTTTTTGGGCGGTGAGTTGAGTGCAATCCAATCACAAAAAAGTTTTTATTATAACTTTTTACGGAGCCTCATCTTTAAGTGACTGAAAATCGGGTTTAATAACAACAACACTGTAGAATCATCGATGATGAAATCACACGATCGCGGTTCACAGATTATTAAATACATATTTACCTTCATGGTGCTGATATTGACATTGAATCTGTCGATTGGTGCTCATGCCGAAAATTCTGTAAAGACCGCCAAATCATCAGATGATAATAAAGTAACACAAGGGAAACAGGACTCGGAACGCTATATTTCAATAGATTTCAACAATGTGGATATCAATGTTTTTATTAAATTTATCAGCGAATTGACGTCAACGAACTTTGTTATTGATCAACGTGTAAGAGGAAAAGTAACGATAATTTCACCCAGCAAAATTTCTGTCAAAGAAGCTTACAAAGTGTTTGAATCCGTTCTGGAAGTCCATGGTTTTACCACTATAAAATCAGGAGAAGTGACTAAAATCGTTCCATCTCCTGATGCACGATCAAAAAACATTGAAACACGGCTTAAAGAAGAGGCCGTCTCTCCCGAAGATCGGGTGGTCACCCAATTGATACCCTTAAAATTCGCAAATCCAGCTGAAATAAAAAGGCTGTTCGCTCCACTGGTGTCCAAAAGCAGTGTTATTCTGGATTACCCGCCGACAAACATG
>DNGT01000345.1 GCA_003486165.1 Desulfobacteraceae bacterium | reverse complement strand
GAAGAGGCGCTGGAATCCATCACCAAGGAAAACAGAGATATCGCTTTTGTGGTTTCGGAAACGGTGGAAGATCGTGCTGATAGCAGAATAGAGGACGGTGAACGCCTCCGCACCAATCTTTTCGTTTATTCCATGGTGTAAGGGGGGCCATTTTAGTGCTCGTGATGATCGTTTTTTATTATTCAGGATTTACGGCAATAACTGCTGATGGATGACGAACCCTCGAAAAATCCAACTCCGTAGACCGCATATAATCCAAAATCCGGCCTTTGTGAAAAAGGCCGGATTTTTTTGGGCCGCAGCTTCAATGGCTTTTCAGCGATATTGGGGAGCAAAACTTGAGAATCGGTTATCCGATAATCATAATCACCTCGCCGGTGGCGACCTCCGAGTCTTTTTGAACCCGAATTTCCTGAACAATACCGTCCATGGTACTGGCAATATTATTTTCCATTTTCATGGCTTCCATGGTCGCTAAGGTTTGACCCTTGACCACAGAATTTCCAACTTTCACCTTGACATCCATGATACGTCCGGGAATCGGGGCAACGATTTCACCTTTGGCTTGTGCTTTTTTGGGAGCCGGAGCGGCGGCCGGTGACGCCGGTTTCGTCGGAGCCTTAATACGTTCCGTTACCGGTGTCGACACTTTGGGAGGTGTTGAGGCCGGTTTCGGAGACGGCGCCGGTGTCGGGGCTATGGCGGTTACCGGCGCAGCAACACCGGACGGCGCCGGACTCAAATGGGGCGAGCCGGCTGCGATGTCTTCGTAGTTTTCAATCAGAACGTCAAAGGGTTGGCCGTTGACATTTACCTGGGCGATGCCTTCCTTGATGTCTTTGATTTCAACTTCAAACTTTTGGTCGTTGACTGCGATTTTATATTTCATAAAAAATCCTCATCGATTCTGTAAGCGATTACCGCGGTTTGTGGGTATGGATCGAGCGTTCATGATCCGTTCACGGCCCTGCCGTGCCCAGGGTGATATTATTGGAGTAAAAAAATGGGAGGTTGCCGTGGGTCGGAGTTCGGAAAGATGCAAATGCAAGGCAACACAGATGGCTGTGGCCAGTTCCGATCCCACTGTCTCAGCCGGCTGAATTTCGGGTGTTGCTGCTGCCGGTGGCAATTGAATCTCTTTTGCCATTTTCGCCTTTTTTCTGTCAAATTTCTGAAAGACCTTGCCCGAAATGATCATACCGATCATAAGGATGGACAGGACAAGAAAAATACCGAAGAACCGGATAAAAAGTGTGCCCAGGGCATATCCCCAGAAGGAGTCCTTGGGGCCTCCTGCTATACTAATCCGGCCGTCGGCTACGCCGTCACTGTCCATAGGTCCCCCATCCTTTATGGAAACCACCAGTTTTTGGACCAGGTCGGGAAGGCTCAGGTTCTGTACATCAGCGTTCATCCAGGGTTCTTTTGACGTTCGGTTGAATACCCAGTACTGGGTCGAGCTGCTGAAAAAATCCGACGTTATGGATACTTTAACCTCTCCGCCCTGAGAAACTTTGTCAATTTTGATCATAAAAAGTTCGGATTTGAAATCCTTATTGTCGACGCTGGGATGCTCAGCCTCTTTAAAATCCATGCCTTCAACATCGATGAGACGGCCGNNGGTCTGAGGCATCAAGGCAACCATCATCAATGAGGAAATGAGCAACGTTAAAAAAGTTCTTTTGAAAAATCTATTGGTTATTTTTGTCATAATGCCCTCCTACTTAAACATGGCAATGAACATCCCCGCTGCGGAGGCCGAGCCGATAACGCCGGCAAGGTTGGGTCCCATGGCGTGCATGATGAGCCAGTTGTCAGGGTCGGCTTTCTGGCCTTCAACTTGAGACACCCGGGCCGCCATGGGCACTGCGGAAACCCCTGCGGAGCCGATGAGAGGGTTCATCTTTTCTTTTAAAAACAGGTTCATGATATGGACGGTAAGGATGCCGCCAAACGTGCATATAATGAAGTCCAAAAGCCCAAAGCCGAAGATCAGCATCGGTTTCCAGCTCAAAAAGACATCCGCCTGCATGGTCGCTCCTACCGAAAGCCCCAAGAGTATCGTGACAATGTTCATCATGGCGTTTTGGGCCGTATCGCTGAGACGCTTCACCACGCCGCATTCGCGCATAAAATTTCCGAACATGAACATTCCCATCAACGGCGCCACGGCAGGGATCAGAAGAATAATAAAAATCGAGGCGATGAGCGGAAAGAGAAGCTTTTCTTTGGCAGAGACGGGCCTGAGTTGCCGCATTTTTATCTGGCGTTGTTCGGGGGTGGTCATCAGGCGCATGATGGGCGGCTGTATGAGGGGAACCATGGCCATGTAAGAATAGGCAGCCAAAGCATTGGGGCCCAAAAGATGAGGTGCCAGCATGGCGGTCAGGTAGATCGTTGTGGGTCCGTCCGCTCCGCCGATAATGCCCACGGAAGCAGCTTCTTTCAAGGTAAACCCGAAAAAGAGGGTTCCGCAATAGGTAATAAATACCCCAAGCTGGGCTCCGGCGCCGATGATCAGCGTTTTCGGGTTGGCGATCAACGGGCCAAAGTCGGTCATTGCTCCCAGTCCAAGAAAGATAAGACATGGGATGATTTCCCACTGAACACCATATTTATAAAAGGCCCGGATGAGTTCGGGGTCGCCGTGTTCGGTAAACCCCATCAGGGGGACCAGGGGGAAATTAACCAAAAATATTCCAAAGCCGATGGGGACGAGCAGCAGCGGTTCATACTCTTTGGCGACGGCCAGGTAAAGGAAAAAAAAGGAAATCAAAATCATAATTACCTGGCCGATGGACAGGTTCGGTATTCCTGTCTGGGTTAGAAGGATGCCCTTAATCAGTTCTAATACTTGATCCCAGGTCATGTAAATGTCTCCTTTCTAAAGGTCTACAAGGGAATGTTTCCGTGNNGCGGCCTTGTATGGATTCGAGAATTTTTCCCGATAGTCCTCGATCAGTCGCCCTCTTTCCGCTTCAGGATCTTCGGCTTTTTTAATCTGACTGCGGCAGATGATATTTACGGCGCCGTCAGCGCCCATGACCGCGATCTCCGCATTGGGATAAGCCATGATGATATCGCCCCTGAGGTGTTTCGAACTCATGACGATATAGGCCCCGCCGTATGCCTTGCGGGTGATGACGGTTACGCGTGGTACGGTGGCTTCGGCAAATGCATAGATCAACTTGGCACCGTGCTTTATGATTCCACCGTGTTCCTGATGGGTTCCGGGCATGAAACCGGGGACATCCTCAAAAATAACCAACGGAATATTAAAACAGTCGCAAAAACGGACAAACCGGGCGCCTTTGTTGGAGGCATTGATGTCGAGAACCCCGGCCATTGCGGCGGGCTGGTTGGCGACAACCCCCACCGGCATACCGTCAAACCGGCCGAAACCGACGACGATACTGGGCGCCCAGTGTTCATGCACTTCAAAAAAATAGTTNNCAAATGCTTTCTTCGCGACGCATGGGATCGTCATTCGTTGATCGGCGGGGCGGATCTTCCATGTTGTTTTGGGGTAGAAACGACATGAGTTCTCTTATTTTTTCAATACAGGTTTCATCATTGGTACAGGGGAAGTGAGCCACACCGCTTTTGGAACTGTGTGCCATTGCACCGCCGAGTTCCTCCATGGTCACGTCTTCTCGGGTAACGGCCTTGACCACCTCGGGACCGGTGATAAACATGTAGCTGGTATTTTCAACCATAAAAACCCAGTCGGTCAGCGCCGGGGAATAGACGGCCCCTCCGGCTGAAGGGCCCATAATGGCGCTGATCTGTGGGATGACCCCGGATGCCAGGACATTTAGGAGAAATATATCGCCGTACCCGGCCAGACTCATGACCCCTTCCTGAATTCTTGCACCGCCGGAATCGTTGAGCCCGATCACCGGCGCACCCACTCGCATGGCATGTTGTAGGACCTTACAAATTTTTTCAGCATGGGCCAGAGAAAGAGAACCGCCGTGTGCGGTAAAATCTTGCGCAAAGACAAATACTTGTCTTCCATGCATCAATCCGTAGCCCGTAACGACGCCGTCGCCGGGGATCTTTTTTTTCTCCATGCCGAAATCGGTGCATCGGTGCACTTTGAAACGATCGAACTCGACAAACGTACCTTCATCCAGAAGTTTGTCAATCCGTTCACGAGCGGTGAGTTTCCCGGAATCGTGTTGCTTTTTGATTCGGTCTGCACCACCACCTTCCATTGCTTTCTGATTTTTTTCCTCGAGTTTTTCGAGTAACCCTTTTGCCTCCATGCATTCTCCTTTTTATCAAAAACAGCAATTGCGTTGGTGTGTCGGTCAAATCTGACAGTGCTGTAACGGTTGTTTTTTCGGTTTTTGCAAGACCAACACCTTTAAAAAACAAAAAATGTCAGACGATGACCATGCATTGACTCGTCTTGGCCTTAGTGGTTATAAAAAGACCTTTAGCAAAAATTAAAAAAAGATTCAATCAGGAACAATTCTAAAGTTTACATCTTTATGCGCAAAGCGAAGCCTCTGAATTGGAACGTAATCTCGTTTTTTACTGATGATTTCTCTGCAGAGCATTGCAATTCGCAACACCCTTTTCTTTTTTGCAACACCATATAACCTTTTGTATTAATGGAAGTTTGAAGTTTTATCCTCTAATTTATTGCAATTTGCAACACCAGATTTATTCATTTTATCAATGGCCGTAACATCAATAAAAATAACAATATCAATTGGATATGTTGAAAATGGCGTAGTTGGCACGAATGATGCTGGTTGTGTGACAAAATTTCCATAAAACGCTAATAACGGTGATAACGTATGTTTTAATAATTTGTTGGGGTGGGGAGTTTTTATTTGTCGAATCGCTCCATGGATAATGCTTTTTTTATAAACAGTAAAGGCTTTTCAAAAAAGAATATCCATTCCGCTCTCCGAGCCGGAGTTTGATCAATAGGTTTTTTAAAAAAACTCCCCGACCTCTCAATAATTTAGAATGGAGGGAGATATGGATACACATTTTATTTTCGGCCTGGTGATGGTCGCCTTTGCTTTTTGGCTATGTTTTAAGTTTAGAAAAAATAAAAAGAAATAACAGGTTCATACCCAACTAATTTTTAGGATTATACGAGTACACGAGGAACAGAAAGGAATATTTTAGCAATGACACCTGAAATGATTTTGACTATGATTGTACTGGTTTTTGCAATTGTTCTGTTTATTTTCGAGTGGGTTCGCGTTGATGTTGTTGGGATTATTATGATGGCTTTGCTTCCCCTTATCGGTCTGGTATCGCCCAAAGAAGCATTCTTAGGGTTAAGCAGTAACGCTGTTGTCTCCATAATGGCGGTGATTATCATCGGCGCCGGTCTTGACAAAACAGGAGTGATGAACAAAGTGGCGGGACCCATCATCAAACTGGCCGGCAACAGCGAGAAAAAGGTGATTACCCTGATATCCGGTACCGTGGGAATCATCTCGAGCATGATGCAGAACATCGGCGCCGCGGCCCTATTTCTTCCGGCTGCCCAGCGTATTGGTAAAAGAATGGGCGTGCCGGTGTCCCGTATTTTGATGCCCATGGGATTCTGTGCCATTATCGGCGGGACCATCACCCTGGTGGGCGCCAGTCCCACAATTTTGTTGAATGATTTGATGGTTCTTGGCGGGAAAAAATTGGAACCTTTCGGTCTTTTCACCCAAACCCCCATTGGCATCTGCCTTCTTTCCAGCGCTATTATCTATTTTCTTATTTTCGGAAAATTGGTCCTTCCGGCCGCAGAAGGGGAAGCGGAAAAAGGCGTTACGGCGTTGCTGATGGAAGCCTATGAGGGCCTTGAACATACATTTGAGATTCACATTCCCGATAATTTTGACGGCCCGAAAACCCTGGAGGAGCTGGGAATCAGACCCAAGTTCCTGGTGACCGTGGTGGCCGTCAATTTTGCTTCTGAAAATGAAAAAACGTTTGTGCCGAAAAGCAGCCATAAAATTTCTCCGGGCGATGATATTGCCGTTATCGGGCAGGTGAAAATGGTTCATATGCTGGCTGAAGAATACGGATGGGAAGTTAAAGACAGCCTGGATATTTTCGGAGAGAGCCTTGCCGTAATTAATGCCGGAATGGCGGAAACGGTGGTTTCTCCCCGGTCTGAATTGATCGGCAAAACCATGAGTCAGGTCAATTTTAAGGAATTGTACGGTGTAAATCCGGTGGCGTTGTTTACCGGCAATAAAATTATTTACAGCAACCTAACCCATATCCGGCTCCAAATGGGGGACACCCTGTTACTTCAAGGACCCTGGGAGAAATTTCATATTTTAAGAAATCAGCCTCAGCCACGGGCGCTTACCTTTGCCACGGCTCTGGAAGGCGAAATCATGCGTCCTGAAAAAGCGAAGCTGGCGGTGGTCTGGTTGGCGGTGTCTTTGGCGCAAATTATTTTTTTCAAGATTCAGCTTTCCGTGGCCCTGATGTCCGGAGCCCTCGGCATGATCATCACCGGCGTGCTTTCCGTGGATGAAGCCTATCGCGCCGTGGATTGGATGACGGTATTCCTATTGGCAGGTTTAATTCCTTTGGGAATGGCGTTTGAAAAAACAGGAACCGCTGCTTTTATTGCCCAGTTCGTCCTCGGAATGCTTGGGCATCCAACACCGATTGTTCTGCTGGCGGCAGTGGGTGTGATGACCTCTTTTTTCACACTGGTGATTTCCAATGTGGGTGCAACGGTGTTGCTGGTTCCGCTATGTATGAACATGGCGGTCATGGCCGGCGGTGATCCTCGAATGGCCGCTCTAGTGGTAGGACTGTCGGCATCCAACACATTCGTCTTGCCGACACATCAGGTCAATGCGCTCGTCATGAGACCCGGCGGTTATCGAACGGTGGACTATGCCAAGGCGGGCTTCATCATGACCGCCATCTTTTTAACGGTGGAGTTGACCATTCTCTATTTCTTTTATGGAATTCAATAATCCTGTATCCGTTCGTTCCATGATTTTAAAACGTTCATTAGTTAGGAGGAGAACGTATTATGGCGATTATCACCATCTCCCGTGGATGTTTCAGCCACGGCCAGGAGATTGCCGAAAAAGTAGCCGAAATGCTTGGCTACGAGTGCATCAGCAGAGAAATTCTGATTGAAGCCGCTAAATTGTTTAATGTATCTGAAAAAAAATTGATCAAATCCCTTCATGATGCCCCGACCATTATTGAACGGATTGCCCATGGAAAGACGGAATACCTTGGGGGTATAAAGGCCGCTCTTTTAGGATATGCCAGGAAAGGTAATATGGTGTATCATGGTCATGCCGGCCATCTTCTTCTGACAGAAATTCCCCAGATTCTGAAAGTCAGAATTTTCGCTGAAATAGAAGATCGGATCACATTTTTACAGCAAAAGCAAAACATATCAAGAGAACAGGCATTATTGGATATCGAAATTGAAGATAGAAATCGTTCGAACTGGACACGCTACCTTTATAAAGTAGATATCAATGACCCCAGACTTTATGATATTATAATAAAAATCGGAGACTTGACAATCGACAATGCCTGTGAAATTATTTGTTTTGCAGCCAAAAGCAACGCATATTTAATGACGACCGAATCAAAACAGGTCTTAGATGATGCCGCTATTACCAGCTACATTAACGCAGCGCTTCAATCCATCTGTGAAGCCCGGGTATCTGTTAAGAACGGGGAGGTTCATGTGAAGGTTGCGGCCTCAAAAAGAAGAAAAACAGGCTATATGAGCCCGGCGTTGCAGGACAATCTCGGAACGTCATATCAGGACGATTTAACCGGGGAGATCAATAAAATAGCATATGGTATACCGGGTGTTAAAAAAGTTTTATGCAATGTTGACCCTCCATATTATGTTTAAATAGAGGGGATATCCGTCTTATGAAAATCAGTATCAGAGAAAAGATATTTTTAGCTTTTGTCATCTTTATCGGCCTCAGTGCGCTGATATGGGCACGCAGTTATTACAGCCAGTATATTCTCAATCAGAAGATCCAGATTATTGAAAGAAAATACGACCTTTTGAACACGATTCTTGAAGCCCGCCGGTACGAAAAAAACTATTTTTTATCCTTTGACAAAGAAAATATTGTTCAAGCCCTCGACTATGCCCGTCAGGCAGAAGATATCCTTCGTAATATATTGACCAAATACTCAAAATACACCCTGGCCAAAAATCTTGATCAAAGGATTAACGAAGTGGTCACATACAAAGAATCGCTCGTCGCTCTTCTGAAACTCCAGGAGGAAGGATATTTGGTGGTTCCCCCGGATACCATTGAACTCATTCGAAAGCAGGGAAAAATTCTCACCAGCGAGCTGGAAAAAATCGTAAAAAAAGAGAGCCAATTTGTCCAAGACCTGATCGGAAAATCAAAGACAATCCATCTGTTGGCACTGGTGCCCGTCTTCATCCTTTCCGTTTTGGTGGCACTTTTTTTGGTCTTTAATGTCAACCGCCCGCTGAAAACCATCGAAAACGCCATTACCAAAATCGCCAGCGGAGATTTTAATAATATCCCGGAAATAAAAACCGGCGATGAATTTGAATCTTTGGTGGTCAGCCTCAATAACATGATCGATGAGCTGAACAAAAGGAGCAAACAGCTCATACAGGCTCAGAAGCTGGCATCATTGGGGAGACTGACCTCCGGGGTGGCCCATGAATTGAACAATCCCCTCAACAATATATCCACATCGATTCAAATCCTCATTGAAGAAATAGAAGAAGATGATCTGGAATATAAAAAAGAACTGTTGGTCGGTGCTGAGAAAGAAGTGGAAAGAGGAAAGGAAATCGTTCGTTCGCTATTGGAATTCGCCAGAGAAAGGACGCTGACCCTAAAACAGGTTAATTTTAAGGATCTGGTGGACAGTGCCATCAAACATGTCAAATCGGAGATTCCGGATAATATACATCTTAAAGTGGAGGTTCCTGATAACATACAAGCCACTGTCGGTCTACGTATTAAAAGTGTTATAATCAATCTTATTACAAATGCCGTCCATGCTATGAAAGACGGTGGAGACATTACCATTAAGGCTATGAACGAATTTGACAGAAAGGGATTTTCCTTTCAAGTGATTGATACCGGTGAAGGAATTCCTCAAAATGTCATAACAAAGATTTTTGACCCTTTTTTCACCACAAAAGAAGTCGGTAAGGGGTCAGGGCTGGGACTTTCCATCACTTACGGAATCATGGAACAACATAGGGGCAATATATCCGTTTCCAGCGAAGTCGGAAAAGGAACGACATTCACCTGTTTTTTGCCATTCCGTCAGTCTGAGCAAATAGAATTATAGAAGGATCATCGTGGAAAAAAAGAAAGAGGTTATTCTGGTTGTTGAAGACGAGGATATTGCACGAAAGAATCTCGAGCATATTCTGATGAAAACCGGTTACGATGTCGTTTCCGTACCCAACGGGAGCAAAGCCATCGATTTGCTTCAATCACAAAACTTCGACCTGGTGATCACCGATTTGAAGATGGAGAAAGTGGACGGCANNATTGATGACGTTCGCCAGATTACTAAACAGGCGCTGTTAAAACGACGGCTTCGACTTGAAAACATTGAACTGAAAGAAATACTTAAAAAACAACGGAAAATTTCCGACATTGTCGGACAGAGCGCGGTCATGATGGATATTCAGAAAACCATTCAACAGATTGCACCTTCGGACATCAATGTTCTGATTCTCGGTGAAAGTGGCACCGGCAAGGAACTGGTCGCCCGATCCATCCACCAGCTGAGTTCCCGTTCTGAAAAAGAATTTATTGCCTTTAACTGCGGTTCATTTACGGAGGAGTTAATGGCCAATGAGCTGTTCGGGCATGAAAAGGATGCATTTACCGGGGCCACAAAGGCAAAGGCAGGGCTGATCAAAGTGGCCGACGGCGGAACGGTTTTTCTGGATGAAATCGGAGATATGCCGCTCAGTATGCAGGTGAANNACCCATCGCGATCTCAAAGAGGATGTGGAAAAAGGTAACTTCCGACAGGATTTGTTTTACCGTCTGAATGTTATTACCATAAAACTTCCGTCTCTGACCGAACGGTACGGCGACATACCGCTTCTGGCACATCACTTTCTGTCTCAAAAAAGTGAAGCCATGAACAAAGATGTTCAAAATATCAACAAAGAATCAATGGAGTTGCTCTGTCAATACGGCTGGCCTGGGAATATCAGAGAGCTGGAGAATGTCATCGAACGGGCGGTTGCGCTGACGAACGGGCCGGAAATAACCGTCAACGTACTGCCGGATTATATCAGCAATCTCTCCATCGAAACTTATCGCCGGCAGGATTCAGAGGTGCCGACCCTGGAGGAACAGGAGAAAAACTACATCAAATGGGTTCTCGACAAATGTGAGGGGAATAAAACCAAAGCCGCGAAAATAATGGATATCGATCGGGTTTCACTCTGGCGTAAAATGAAAAGATATGGCATGGAGTCTGAAGAAAAATAACCGTAACTCTTCGGTGGGAAGTCATTTCCCTTTCATCTCGGAGTCTCCGTCACTGTTATTTTCAGAAACGCGAATGCAGTGCAGCAGACCGGGAAATTTTTATAAGATAAAATCATATTTTGACTGTTAAATATAGAATATACCCGACGTAGCATGAGAGAAGTATCATCCCATGCCTGCGCGTCACAATACACGTCTTTCTCATCATCAGCCACGGCAGAAAACTGACAAACATCATAAACAGGTAATCGATCAGCAAGCCGCTTTGAACAAAACCACCGGGAATTGGAATGGGTTTTACCAGAGAAGCTGCACCGAGCACGCTGAGTATGTTAAAAACATTGCTTCCCACAAGATTGCCGATACTGATATCCATCTCTTTCCTCAATGCGGCGACAACAGACGTCGCAAGTTCGGGAAGCGAAGTCCCCAGTGCCACAATGGTCAGGCCGATAAATTTTTCGCTGACGCCGAATACTTTCATGATGCCTACGGCCGCATCAATGAGAATTTCGGCACCTGCAATGACACCGATAATTCCTGCCGTGATCCATACGATCTGTCTGGATCTGGAAGTTATATATTCGATGTCTTCCACGGCATGTGCGAAGGCAACACTTTCATGATGAATTTTTTGCCTGGATTCCTTAAGGGCAATGTAATAATTGAAGCATGTATATACGATAATACCACCGAAAAGCGACGCGCCTTCGAGTCTGCCGATTTTCGAATTCAACGAAATCACCAAAAGATACAGGGATACTCCCAGCATTATCGGTATGTCCCGTTGAATAACGGACCGGCTCCCTTTTATGGGATTTGCTATCGCCGATAAGCCGAGCACAAGGGCGATGTTACAGATGTTGCTACCAACGACATTGCCCACGGCAATCATGCTCTTGTCTTTAATGGAAGATACAACGCTTACCACCAGCTCCGGAGCTGAGGTTCCGAATGCCACGATCGTTAGACCGATAACAAGGGGGGTCAAGCCCAGATTTCGTGCCAGACTCGATGATCCTTTGACCAACCAGCCGGCGCAGTAATAGAGCATCAACAGACCGATAACAAAAAAAGCCAGATTAAGTACCATATAAATTCGCTCCGAATAACATTCTCCAGATGTCTGTAACCGTATCAAACTTATAAGAATTTAGCTAAGAAAAAATCAACCACATGCCGATGATTTTTCGCTGTTAACATCAGATGAAAACACAACCATGTTATGAGTTTATATGAAAAGTTGCTGCGAAGCTTGAGTTTAAGGATGTATAAGACAACAAAAACATCTCCAAAAAATGAAGGCTTTGGCCTGATATCCCATAGAAAATTTTCCCGTTTATGCGAAAGAAAAATGGTTGCATAAATGTTTTTTATTGAGATAGAATTTCGCCAATTAAAATTTGAGGTGAGGAGAACCATTGATGCACTATGAAGGAAATATCATTCGACCGCCCAGTGAAGCCAACAGCATTTTGCTGCAAATAACGGTCGGATGTTCCCGAAACAAATGCACATTCTGCGGGGCATACAAAGGCGAACGTTTTCGCATAAAACCGGATTCCATTATTATGGCCGATGTCGCTTTTGCGGCAACCCATTGCCGCCGTCAGCGTCGCATATTTCTATGTGACGGAGATGGGCTGATCGTTCCCCAGAAAAGGCTGCTGAATATCTTGCAGGAAATTGAACGGCAGCTTCCCTGGGTCACCCGTGTGGGTGCCTATGCCAACTGCAAAAGCTTGAAAATGAAAACCCTCGATGAACTCAAAGCCCTCAAAACCCATGGTCTGGGCATTCTCTACATGGGCCTTGAGACCGGCGACGACGTTACCTTGAAACAGATCAACAAGGGCGCTGTATCAGAGGAGATGATCCAAATGGGCAAAAAGGCGAGGGCGGCGGGGATCAAGCTTTCCATCACCGTGCTATTGGGAATTGCCGGTAAATCGCGGTCGAATATCCATGCCAGCGAAACCGGACGGGTTCTTACCGCCATTGATCCTGAGTATGTGGGTGCCCTGACATTGATGCTCATTCCCGGTACGCCGCTGTATCAAGATTACAGAAATGGAAAGTTTTTTCTGCTTGAACCGGATGACATGTTAAATAAACTTAAAACAATGAGTGAGGCAACAGAACTTTCTAAAGGGCTTTTTCATGCCAATCATGCCTCAAATTATCTTCCCATTAAGGCAAGATTGCCA
>DNGT01000271.1 GCA_003486165.1 Desulfobacteraceae bacterium | reverse complement strand
GTTGTGCCTTGGTCTTCTCGACTGTTTGCTTCAATCTTACCTCCCATCTTCTCAACAATCATAAAACAGACTGAAAGTCCCAGACCGGTGCCTTTTCCGTATGCTTTGGTGGTAAAGAAAGGATCAAAAATATTTCCAAGATCTGTTTCAGCAATTCCGATGCCATTATCAATATAGTCTATTCTCAAAACATCTTTGCTTTCAGTTGAATCATTTCGGATGTTTTTTGGGACATCGCTGATAATCGATATTCTTCCCTGTTTAGGAACCTTTGACGATAAAATTGCATCTGCGGCATTGATCATCAGATTCAAAAAAACCTGTCGTAACTGATTCGAATCTGCCATAACCCTATCATTTTTCGCGAATAATCTTAAGTCTAAATCTATATCAGACATTAAAGGATGAAATCGAGATGCACCAATGGTATCTTCGATGATTTCGTGAACAGAAACCGTTTTTACATCCTCGATCGAGGGCCTGGAGAAGTCAAGAAGTTGACGGATAATCGTATCGATTCGCTTTAACTCGGCTTCAGTACGCTGAAGAAATTCTTCTCTGTCTGTGTCTGAAATGCCATTTCCCTTAAGTAGTTCGAGATAACCGTTAATAATACCAATTGGGTTTCCGATTTCATGAGCGATTCCGGCAGATAATCTGCCGACAGATGCCAATTTTTCCGCCCGGATGATATCTTTTTGAGCCTGTTTCAAATCAACATTTGCCTTCTCAAGGGATACTACGGCAGACTGGAGTTTTTCTTTATCCTCAGCGATATGCCCGAGCATTCGATTCAGTGCTTTTGAAAGCTTGCTGAACTCGTTGTCTTCACTCTCAGATAGAAAAAATATTTCATTATCATCTTGATATTCTTCAGCTCTTTTGACCAGTCTCTGTAAAGGTTTTACCACAATTCTGGTCATTCGATAAAAACCAATAAAGGTAAAAACAACCGTGTTTACAAGTATATATATTAATAATACATATTGTGTTCGCCTCAAGACTTCATATACTCCTGTAAAGGACAGCGCAACGCTGCTCCCTCCGATAATCCTACCTTCTCGAATTAAAGGTGCTGATATAATCATATCCTGCCCTTGATTCCACCCCCCCCACCAAGTCGAACCAAAAAATCGGGTGGTTTTAATTCCAGACCGGATTGTCTGTCGGGTAATAGCTTCGAGTTCTCCTTGTATATCACAGCCTTTGCCACCTGAATAAACCCGGTTTTGATTTTCATCCATAATTAGGATACAAGAAAATCCTGTTTCAGTGATTATTTTGGCGAAATCATTCTGAAAGTCAGAGGGTTTGATAACATTTTTCGAATTAGAATAATCTGTATTATTAAGTCTGATTCCTGATAATAAAGCATATCCTTTTGAAATTTCTGATCTGATAAGCGCCTTCTGCATAAGGATGATCATTACAAATTCGGTTAAAATCATCGCCAGCAAGAAAAGCACCACCAGTTGAACAGCAATATTTGTCTTTAAACTCCGAGTATACACAATGACCTTTTATACAGAGATATAATATTATAGGTTGTTATTAAATCAATATCGGCAATATTTTGTTAATACTGAAATATCCAACCCAAAAATAATTGAAGCGGCGGGGAGTTTTTCTGCTAAATCCTTGAATATTAGCCTCCGACTCGGAGAGAGGAGGGGGAGAGCGGAATGGATGATCGTAACCATTTTTGATCGGGTATTCCGAAAAATGGAATTATATTCTCCGGTATATCTCTAACGTCAAAAACACCTACTCCTGGCTTTAAGTTTGCAATATGTGTTTTTTAATCTTTCAAGGATATCTTTTTTTGATTTATTCATCATTTTCGTCTCGAAATGGGACTCATGCGAGATATGTCCATAATATCATGTATTTTTAGTATGTTATCCAGAATTTTTCGACGAGGGACTTCTATACCCGGGGATCAATGTAAAAAACGTCTTAGGTAAAAAAATCCATTCAGATTCCATATCGGAATCCATACACTTTAGTGCCTTTTTCCCAAGAGATCATTCTATAATTTCAAGGACAGTGCGTTTTTTCATCTTGGCAGAGGCAGCGCTCAATATCGTCCGGATGGCATGAGCCGTCCGGCCTTGTTTTCCAATAATCTTTCCGATATCTGCTTTGGCCACTCGAAGTTCCAATACCAAGACATTTTCACCCTTTACCTCTGAGATCTCTACCTGCTCTGGATTATCTACCAATGCTTGTGCAATGCGCTTGATCAGGTCTTTCATCGCTACAACTTTCCTGTGGGAAATGAATAATAATTAATAGAACTTGTCAGATCTAAGTCCATTGGAGAGATAATATTTTAAACTGGATTAAAAATAACATACATAGAAATGGAATTGCAATTTTTTTGTTTCTGAATTCGGATGCAAAACTAGAGTAACACAGTCCAAGCCATAAAAAAACCCGGAACCATCAGATGATGATTCCGGGTTATATAAAAATTTTTCGGCAGCGTCCTACTCTCCCACACAGTCTCCCATGCAGTACCATCGGCGCAAAAGAGCTTAACTTCCGTGTTCG
>DNGT01000240.1 GCA_003486165.1 Desulfobacteraceae bacterium | reverse complement strand
AATATTGGGTTTTTTGACAAGGAGACCCTATTCCAATATTCCATTATCCCCTCCAAGCCATAGGCGCCCTAGAAACCGAAGGCCAATTCGAGGAAAACTCCGAAGTTCAGCTTTATATGCTTTGAGTCTTGAACTGTAACAGCGAGTGCATTCCCCGCAGCTTGCTGCGGGGTTAGCGAGGGCAAATAAAATTAATAGAATTCCTTACAGTCGAAGATTCTCTGCAGCTTTTTGGAGCGCAGCGGAAATCTCTCTTTGCAGGGCTGCAGAGAGCTTCAATCATAAGTCCTGCTTCATCTTTAGATAATTCTCCAGTCTATCCATCCCTTCGGCAATGTTTTCCATGGAGGTTGCATATGAAAATCGAAGATAACCTTCCCCATTTTTCCCAAAATCGATACCGGGTGTTACCCCCACATGGGCCTTTTCAAGAATATCAAATGCGAGCTCATATGAATCGTTTGAGATGTGTTTTGCATTGGCAAATACATAGAACGCCCCTGTCGGCTCTACGGTAATTCCGAGTCCCATAGCTTTAAGCCGTTGGATCATGTATAGTCGGCGCTTGTTGTAAATTCGCTTCATTTCTAAAATATCTTTTTCAGCTTCCGTGAGTGCCGCAATTCCGGCGACCTGAACCATGGCATTTGCAGAGATAAAAAAGTTTTGCTGAATCTTCTGGATGGGGCGAATGAAATGTTTTGGAGCGATCATGTATCCAAGTCTCAAACCCGTCATGGCATAAAGCTTTGAAAAGCCGTTGAAAACGAATGCCTTTTGAGTAAATTCCAATATGGAATGTTCTTTTCCCTCATAAACCAGTCCGTGATAGATCTCATCTGAAATAATGTACGGTGAACCCGTCCCTGAAGCCAGATCGGCAATGGCGGCCATACGTTCCCGTGACAGCAGATTTCCGGTGGGGTTGGAAGGTGAATTGATAAATATCCCCTTTGTTTTTTGGGTAATTTTTTCTTCAATGGCTTCCGGTCTGTATTGAAATCCGTCTTCCTCGAAAACAGGAACAAGTACCGGTTCACCTTGGACGAATTTGATAAAATTAGGATAACAGGCATAATGGGGATCTGAAATAATGACCTGGTCTCCTTTTTCAAGAAGCGCGGAAAACATAACAAACATGGCCGGAGATGTTCCCGATGATACGACGACTTGATCGGGATCCACGGATACTCGATATGTCTTGAAATAATGCTTACAAATAGCCTCACGAAGCTCAAGCATGCCCAAGCTGTGTGTATAATGGGTATGTCCGTTGTCCAGGGCCTTGCAGGCGGCCTCCTTGATACACCTGGGTGTGTCAAAATCAGGCTCGCCCACTTCCAAATGGACGACGTGCACCCCCCGGCGTTCCATTTCGTGGGCTTTCTCAAGAACGTCCATCACGATGAACGGCGTCATTTCTTTGGTTCGATTTGAGATCATATGTTTACCTTACATTTAGAATCTGCAATTGCCGATTTCGTCGCAGTTGCAAGGCGCAGGGCGTGAAGCTATAATAAGCTACCGCGAAGGCCCTGCAACACACCAAATGCGGTGAAAGCGGTGATCCCGAAGGGTGAAAAATTTTGAAAAATTCGTAAAAGTCGATACATAGGAATAAAGTGCGTCTGGATCTACCTCGACATCGGATCTATCTTTTTATAAATATTGTCTATATTATCCTTTTCAAAAATTTTCATGCAGTTTTTAGGTTACACGACTTTGTTTAGAGGATATTCGATAATTCCTTCTGCGCCATGCTTTAACAGCGTTGGAATAAGATCTCTCACAATGCTAGTATCCACCACCGTTTCCACGGAAAACCAGTTTGAATTATAGAGCGGGGCGACGGTCGGTGCATTGAGGCTCGGCAAAAGGGATACAATTTTTTCAAGATCGTTTTCCGGGACATTCATTTTAAGGCCGACCAGTTTTTCCGCGACAAGCGCACCTTTCAGCAACAGGGCGATCTGCTCCAGTTTTTCTCTTTTTCGTAGATTTTTCCAGGCTTTGCGGTTGGCGATGAGCTGGGTATACGTTTCCATTAATTCGTGGATAATTTTCAAACCATGCGCTTTAATGGTGCTTTCCGTTTCCGTGACTTCCACGATGGCATCGGCAAGACCGGAAACGACCTTTGCCTCTGTGGCACCCCATGAAAATTCAACAGTTACATTGATATTTCTTTCAGAAAAATAGTTTTTTGTAAACCCAACAAGTTCTGTAGATATTTTTTTACCCTCAAGATCCTCTATGGTTTTTATGGGAGAGTCGTGTGTAACCGCCAATACCCATCGTGCAGGTCTTGCACTCACCTTGGAATAGATCAGATCCGTAACGACATGCACATCGGAATTGTTTTCAGCAATCCAGTCTTTACCCGTCAGGCCGGCATCGAGTGTGCCGTTTTCAACATGCCGGGACATTTCCTGGGCCCTGCACAGTGCGCACTCGATGGTATCATCATTTATTTCAGGGAAATAACTTCTTCCGTTGACATTAATTTTCCATCCTGATCGCTTGAACAGGTCTATGGTCGCATTTTGGAGGCTTCCCTTTGGAATCCCCAGTTTCAAAGGTGTTGTCATCTGTTATATACCTCCTCGGGGTTAAATACCGGTTTTCCGATCATACGAATGGATTCTCCTTCAACCATTTTATGGAAACAGCTTTTATGTCCGGTATGACAGGCTGCACCACCGATCTGTTCTACTTTCAGCAACACAGTATCATCGTCACAATCGATCCGTATTTCTTTTACAATTTGAAGGTTGCCGGATGTTTTTCCTTTTATCCAAAGTGTCTGTCTGGTTCGACTATAATAGGTTGCTTTGCCGGAGGTGAGTGTGGTTTCCCAAGCATCCTTGTTCATAAATGCCAGCATCAATATCTCACCGGTTTTATGGTCCTGAACGATGGCCGGTATCAAGCCACCCATCTTATCAAAATTGAGTTTTACCATTGCGTTCTCTTTTTATTAAAAAGATTATCAAGAAATCAAGTCTCTTACAATTAAGTGCTTAAAACTTGAAAAATTATCTATTTTGTATAATAATGTCAAATTCTTTTTTTGTAATATTTGTGTGTCTTGCTTAACGAAATGATATTTGATAATATACTCGTTGATGCACAAGTGAAAAAAATGGTTTACGAATCTTTTATCAATTAAATTTGTTTAATTATGCCAAAAACTAAAAGCACATCCAAAATACTCGAAAAGCGTGCCAGAAAAAACCAAAGAGGATATTTTCCAAATATCTTTAGATGGTTTTTACTCCTATCTCTTTGTGTTATTATCATCGGCGCAATAGGAATTGCGGGCGTTTATTTATACTTAAGCAATAATCTTCCCAAAATATCTTCCCTGAATGATTATCGCCCGCCAATCATCACAACGGTGTATTCAGACGACAACCGAAAAATCGCTGAGTTTTTTAAAGAACGGAGAATTGTGCTTCCGCTAACCAAAATGCCTGAAATGCTTAAGAAAGCTTTTGTTGCTGCAGAGGATTCGAGATTTTATAAACACCAAGGGATAGATGTTTTGAGTATCTTTAGAGCATTTTATAAAAATATCGAGGCCGGAGCCATCGTCCAGGGCGGAAGTACAATTACCCAGCAGGTTACAAAGTCCTTTCTTTTAACACCTGAAAGAAGTTATACTCGTAAAATAAAAGAAGCGATCCTTGCATATCGCATTGATAAGAAATTTGACAAAGATGAAATTCTTTTTTTGTATTTGAATCAGATTTATTTGGGACATGGCGCATATGGCGTGGAAGCGGCTTCCGAGAATTATTTTGGAAAATCAGCTCAAGAGTTGAACTTGGCGGAATGTGCTATTTTGGCCGGTTTGCCCCAAGCGCCAAGCAGATACTCTCCCTTTAGATATCCGGAAAGGGCAAAACAGCGTCAGATCTATGTTTTAAACCGAATGGTTGAGGAAGGTTTTATCACNNATTTATTCCGCTGTCAACATCGAGATGCAGAAAATGGCACGGGAAGAAATTGGAAAGGGATTATATGCCCTTGATAAACGTGAGGGGTACCGAGGGCCGATTAAACATCTAAATCCGGAAGAGATTGAGTCGTTTTCAAAGGATCTCCAGCTTGAGTTGGAGAAGGAACCCCTTGAAGAAGGGAAGATTGTAAACGGCGTTGTGATAGAGATTAATGCCAAGAACAATACGGTTATCGTTCGCATGGGAAGCACACTGGGCGTTATCAGAATTGACGATATGCGTTGGGCAAGAAAACCGGATCCCGAAATCGCCTATTATGAAACCCGTGTTAACCACGTCGGAGAGGTGTTAAAGGTCGGTGACGTCATACAGGTTCGTGTAAAAAATAAAATATTCGATACAGATCGATGGTGGCTATCTCTAGAACAGGCTCCAAGGGTTCAAGCTGCCCTGCTATGTATTGAGTCGGAAACCGGAAATGTCAAGGTGATGATGGGCGGCAAAGATTTTAGAGAGAG
>DNGT01000037.1 GCA_003486165.1 Desulfobacteraceae bacterium | reverse complement strand
CTTTAAAATTACGTCACGAGATAGGTGCATTAAAATTTGTCGGTTTGCCCATGCATAATTTGCAGCACAGGCCATGGCATTATAATATTTGATCCCTTCTTTGGATTGAATCATGGCGCAGGCTAGTTGTCTGTCCGGAATATCAAAACCCAGTTTTTTAACATGCTTGGACATGAAGGCCAGAGAATCGTCACAAATCTGATATCCCAAACCCCGTGAACCCGAATGGAGCATCAACGTAATCTGGCCTTCAAAAAGCCCGAACACTCTGGCTGCCTCAGGTTCATAGATGGTTTCCACCACGCCGATTTCCAGAAAGTGATTACCGGACCCAAGGGTCCCCAGCTGCTTTTTCCCCCTTTCAAGCGCTCTCGGACTGACGGTATCCGGATCGGCGTTTTCCATGCAACCACCGTCTTCTGTGAAATCTAAATCTGACGTGTCTCCGAGCCCCTGGCTCACCGCCCATCGACTGCCCTCTTTAAGAACCATTTTTTCTTCGGATATGGAAAGTTTTATAGAGCCTGTAGACCCCACTCCCGAAGGAATGCCGTGAAAAAGGGCGGTAACGAGCGCTTCGAGTTTTGGCCGTATTTCTTTTTCTATGAGAGAAGTGGTGGCCAGACGAACCCCGCAGTTGATGTCGTAGCCGACTCCTCCTGGTGAAATAACACCCGATTCCCAGTCAAAGGCGGCAACACCTCCGATGGGAAAACCATACCCCCAGTGCATGTCCGGCATGGCCAACGATGCCTTTAAAATCCCGGGCAGGGTTGCGACATTGGCCACCTGTTTTAAGGGTTCGTTCTGGGCGTCGCCTTTAAGCATCGATTCGGTGGCGTAAACCATTCCCGGCACCCGCATGGCACCTGTTTTGGGAACCTCCCAGCGATATTTGTCTATCTTTTTAATGCTTATTGTCATTTTTGATATCCCATCGATTAATTTGAATTATGTAACATTGTAGCATCTTGGAAAGAATATCGCAATCAGATATCGAAGATAATTTGGGCCTTCCATCCAGAAGGGCTGCTCTTTACTTGGATCTGATGATAGGTTACCGCTTTTATTTCGGTTTTGATAATATGGCGATCCGGCTTATATGCATCAAAATAGATTTTGGCGGAAATTTTGTTTTCAGACAGAAATAATATTTGGACAGATTTTACCAGCATTTCCCTTCCGTTCCACAGGTATAATATCTCTCTAAGCCAGTTGATCATCAGATCGGACCAGTCCTCTCCCGAGGCCGTAATGTTGCAGGAATCACGGCCTTTTAACACGTCCATTTCAGTGATCACATCGAACAGGGCCAGGGCGGCATTGGTAAAAAGCTCCTTTGAATCAGAACCAAAAACCTGGATGCCGAAATCAGCGGTATGGTTTATTAAATGGTATGTTTTTTTCATCGGGAAAAAATAAATCCGAATATCAAATTTAGGTTTTTAAAACAAATCGATGTTAAAGGAGCGATCAATTTTCAAAAAAACAGATAAGTTAAAAGTGCCTAAAGTTGTGAAGTCGCTTTGCTCCACTGAACTTATATATAATTGGCAGAATTCCTTAACTGTAGTTTACTTTAGCCCATTTCAAACTTTAGGCACTATCAAGATGCCTCCTTTCAGGAACAGTTCGATTATTACGGTACTGGCCCTGTAGAATTATATTTGACTTAATAAACTCAAATAATGATCTGCCCAGTCCTTGCCGTGCTATACCCTCCCAAGGCTTCAACCTTATTTTTGAACTCGGAAGAATCGATGGTTTCAAGAAGAATCTGAATGTTTTCAGATTCAAAATAGATTTCTGGAATAACAAGGTCATATTGCTCTGTGACCACCGGGATAAAATCGAGGTTGAGAGCCTTGGCAGCCGCATAAATGCCGAGCGCAACATCAACCGCGCCGCTCTGCACCGCCACGGCCACCGACATGTGGGTAAATTCTTCATTTTCGTACCCGTTGACATCAGATGGATCGATACCCAGCTGTTTCAATCGGTAATCCAGAAGAATTCTGGTGCCGGAACCCGCCTGACGATTTAAAAACATAATGTCTTTTCGACGGAGGTCTTCGATGTCCTTGATGGCCTTGGGATTGCCCCGTGACAGGATGAGTCCCTGGTCTCTTAACACAAGATGTACCAGTTTCACTTTCATATCCGGGAGGTATCTTTTTACATATGATATGTTGTAGGACCCGTCTTGTGTGTCGAGAAGGTGAGAACCGGCTAAATGACACCCCTTTTTTTTAATGGCCATCAAACCGCCCATGCTGCCAACGTGGCTTGAGGAAAGGGTAAGGTTTTTTCGCCCTCCTCGAATCTGGTTTGCCAGAACATCCAGGGTATTGTCGTGACTCCCCACCACAACAATGGTGTTTTGAATAGAAGACAATGGACGCAGGAGTTCGGCTATAACCGGTTCTTGAGGATTTATCCCTTCCGAATTGTTGGGTACCCGAATGATGCCATCCGCTTCTGTTAAGGTCGTAATACAGCCTGCGCCTCTGGGCAGGGGGATTGCCACAATTTTGTCGCCCACCGCCCCCAGTTTTACCCGTATGAATTCTTCCAGGCCAAGTTTTGAAGCGATTTTTCGGGTGGGTTCCACCTGAATCTTTGATCTTTTCTTTTCAGGCTGTCCCAGCATGAAAGATATCAGGGGACCGACAAACTGTTCAAATGCAACGATGGCGGAAACCGGGTATCCTGGAATTCCAAATATCGGCTTATCCTTTATTTCACCGATTAAAACCGGCTTCCCCGGCATGATGGTGACACCATGAACCAACACTTCACCAAGTTCATCCACCGCATGTCTGGTATAATCCTCGGATCCGGCAGATGATCCGCCAACGGTCAAAACCATGTCGACATCACTGTTAACGGCATTCAGAATTGCTGTTTTAATTTTCATGGGATCGTCGGTGATCATCTCATGTCGAACAAAGATACCGCCACACGACTCGACCAGCTTGCCGAGAACAAAAGAATTGGTTTCAATCACCTGGCCCGGCTGAAGATTTTCAACGATTGTTTCACGCCAGTCGACAAGCTCGGACCCTGTTGGAATAATCAGTACTTTGGGTTGGATCTTTACCGGTACTTCAAAAACACCACCTGAAAGGAGGGCCCCAACACAATACGGTGTGATGACATGGTTTTGGGGGAAGAGAAGCTCGGTGGCCACAATATCCTCACCAACCTTTCGAACATGTTGCCACGGAAATGCCGGAGTTTCGATTTTGACCCGGTTTGGGTCGAGAATTTGAACATATTCTATCATGATCACCGTATCGGTGTTCTCGGGCATGACGTGACCGGTGTTGACATAGAAAGCGTCTTTTCCCATCATCAACTCTTTTGGTCTGGTTTCAGATGCACCAAAGGTGTTTGATGCTTTCACGGCGATCCCGTCCATGGCGGATAAATGAAAATTGGGTGAGGAAATCACGGCCGTTACGGGTTCTGCAAGAACCCGGCCCACCGCGTCGGGTGCGGAAATCATCTCTTTGTAAATCACCCTCCCGGAAAGAAACCGCTCAAAGAGGATCTCTCGGGCTTCTTTTAAGGGTTTCATCTTTAAATAAACGTTGCGTTTATGGCTCATTTTTTGACCTTATTTTTTCTCACAAGAAGTTTATTAATCTGCATGATTTAATTTTTATGAAACAAATATGATGACTTAAACTTTTATTTATAGATAAGCCATTCAAAAAAATTTCCACTCGGTCATTATTTTTCCATGAAAATAAAATTATAACTTAAAAATGAATAATCAAACGCACTAAAATATTTTTTTCAAAACAATAGAAAATTGGAACTCTATGAAACGAGGCCTTTGAAAAAGATTCAATTTTATTCAAGTTCAAGGAAGACGAAGATTTTAACCACAGGCATACATTAAGTATTTCGAGGATTAAAATCTGAGTCTGACGCAGAAATTGGGCAAAAGAGGATGTTTTTCAAAGCATTCGTTCAAAGGGGTATTACCTCTACTATAACACCCTTATCCAACCCTTCTGTGTTTAATCCGATCTCAATCAAACCGTCGGCTTTGACCATGGTATTGATCAGACCTGATTTGCCAAGAATGGGTTCCGCCCACAGAATGCCGTCCTTTTCAATCAATTTGACGCGGATATAATCTGCCCGGCCCTGAGTCGATGAAATGTTTCTGTTAAGTTGCGCAACAGGATTAAAATGTCTTTTATGTTCAGGGGAAAGGCCGCCAATATGCTCAATAAAAGGTTTGACGACAATCTCAAAGACCACCATGGTTGACGTCACCTGTCCCGGCAAGCCCCATATGGCCTGATCGCGGGACCTGGCAAGAATCGTCGGTTTCCCAGGGCTTATGGAGATGCCGTGAACGAGGATTTCGGATTCAGGGAGGGCAGAGAGCACTTCAATGGTAAAATCACGGGTGCCCACGGAGCTACCCCCTGAAATCAAAACCATATCTGATTGGGCCAATGCCATGGTACATTTATCGAAGAGATCGTCAAAATCGTCTCGAACAATTCCGTATGTGGTTGGAACGGCGCCGGCCCTTTCCACAAGCCCGGAAAGGGTATACATGTTGATATCGCGAATTTGTCCTGGAACGGGTATCTCTTCAATGGATACCACTTCATCTCCCGTAGAGATGATGCTGACAACAGGCTTTTTATAAACGGTAATCGTTTCTTTACCAAAGGCAGCTAAGAGTCCTATTTCCTGGGCTCTTAGACACTTTCCGGCTGGAACCAGGATTTGGCCTTTGTGCATATCTTCTCCCTTTTCAAGGATGTTTTGACCAGGTGCGACACTTTTGTAAATTTCTATGGTTGTTTTGTCGATGACCTCCGTGTGTTCGATCATCACCACACTGTCGGCGCCGTCCGGTAACATGCCACCGGTAGAAATCTTGGCGGCCTCGCCGACGCCAATGGAAAAGGCGGGAGATTCTCCCATGGACACCGAACCTTTAATGGTAAGATATGCCGGATTTGCTTCTGAGGCACCAAATGTGGAAGACGCACAAACTGCATACCCATCCATAGTCGATCGCATAAAATCCGGAAGATCGACATCCGCATTGATGTTCGCAGCAAGCATCCGTCCCCTTGATTCCATAAGGAATATATCTTCGGTTTCAAGCCTGGGAAAGTCGGATGCATATTCCAGTACTTTATTCAGGTCGGTGACTTTAAAAAATTCCTTCAAATTAAACTCGCTTTACAGCCATTTTTGATATTGGCATGGAAATAAAATGGTTATATTTAGTTGGAAGGATATAGTATGCTGACGGTAATTGTGTCAAGACATCCACCAGCAATATTCACATTTAATCTTAATAAGATGCAAAATTAAATATGAGTCCGGTGATAAAAACGTTTTCTACTTGAAAAAATTAGTTTTTTTCATTAAAGGAATTTTGTATGGGCTATGTTTTTGACTTTAATGATGCGATTTATTATGAGAAGCAGCTCAATGATCCGAAAATCAGGTTTGCTGTTGATCTTGAAAAGCGCTTGATGCTCAATGCACTCAAGCCTGTACGCGGAGAGAGCATACTCGATATCGGTTGTGGAACCGGTTCCTGTTTGCAGATTTTCCTTGAGAAGGGCCTCCAAGCAACAGGTCTTGACCCTTCACCTTACATGCTTGATATCGCACAAAAAAACATTGGAAATCGCGCAGATCTCCATCGAGGCTTTGCAGAGGATCTTCCGTTTGATGATAATTCCTTCAACTATGCCTGCCTCATTACCACCCTTGAATTTGTGGAAGATCCGAAAAAGGCCCTTGAAGAAGCATGCCGGGTGGCCAAAGACAAAATTTTCTTGGGTGTCCTTAACCGTTATGCGATTACAGGGATTCATCGACGGATCAAAGGTGTTTTTTCCCGGACCATCTATAATCACGCCTGTTTTTTCAGCATCTGGGAACTCAAAGATATCATTCGGTCTCTATTGGGGGACGTTCCCATATCCTGGAGTACCGTATGCCAGTTTTCAGCATCTCCAGGGCAGATCACCAGTAAGATAGAACAATTTTCACTGATGCAAAAATGTCCGTTTGGTGCATTTATCGGTATGGTGGTCACTTTGCTTCCCCGCTATAGGACCAGGCCGCTGACGTTGCCCTATAAAGCAAAACACACGACCCGCACAGTACCAGGATAAAAGGCCCAAAGCTGAAAAATCAAATTTCAAAGGTCAATACCCAACGTTTATCAGAAAACTTGG
>DNGT01000092.1 GCA_003486165.1 Desulfobacteraceae bacterium | reverse complement strand
CCCGCAAGAAGGTGCCTGCAGATCTGAAGGCCTATGATGCCGTCCTTCGTTTCTACCACTACGAAACAGTGTTGACCCCGGAAGCATTCGAAAAAGCCCTGGCAGCGCTTGAGCAGGCTATCGAGATAGACCCAGAATATGGGCTTGCCTGGGCTATGCTCGGCCATTTGCATGCCGACAACCATGCACTGGGGTTTTGTAAAATTGAGGCACCGCTGGAAAAAGCGCTGACTTTTGCCCAGAAGGGAGTGGCATTGGCGCCGGAGAATCAGTTTGTCCGGGATGCCCTCTCTCTCGTATATTTTCACCGAGGCGATAAGGAATTGTTCCTACAACATGTTGAACAGACCATTGCGCTCAACCCTAACTCCCCGTACATCGTAGGTGTTGCCGGTTGGCACATGGCGCTTTATGGGGAATGGGACCGAGGACTTAGGTTGTTGAAAAAAGGGATAAAACTCAATCCATATCATCCAAGCTGGTTCCATCTTGTACCTTTCCTGGACTACTATCGCCGTGGTGAGTATGAAAATGCCTTCGCCGAAGCTCTGAAATTCAACTATCCTGAAGTATTTTGGGATCCCTTGATGCGAGCTGCCAGTCTAATCCAGATAGGAAGACAGGATGAAGCAAAGACTGCAGTTAGCCAATTGCTTAAGCTGGAGCCGGATTTCGCAACTCGTGGACGATGGCTCATCAGGCGCTATGTAAAGGTTGATTCCCTTATCGATAGGATCGTCGAGGGACTGCNNCTCGTAAAGAGTTGAGGCAGAATCGAAATATAATCCCTATAAAATGCTATACCTTGCAATAAGCCCAAATATCTAATGATTACAAGTTAATGTGATACTAAAAACCTATCTGGTTCTCATGATCAGCATATTAATGAAAACTTGGTAATCCACTCAACACGGATCTTCTTTTTAAGTGGTTCAGCATTTGTCTCCGTAGCCAACACCACTACCAGAAATGCCGCCATCAACAAACAGGCTGGTGCCATTTACATAATCGGCATAATCGGAGGCAAGCCAAACAGCCGGCCGACCGATATCCTCGGGTTCTCCGATCCGTTTGTACGGGATTAACTCCATAAGCGCCTCATAGACTTCGGGGGTGTCACATGCGGTTGTATTGATCGGTGTAAGAATAGCTTCCGGGGCGATGCTGTTGACCCGGATGCGATATGGCGCCACTTCCTGAGCAACACTTTTCATCATCATCATGACCCGCCCATGGAATCACGTAATGAAAGGAACTAATATAAATCTTTTCGGTAGAACAGTTTGGCATTACAACTTTCGGAAGTCTTTTGGGTGTAGCTGATTGCATGATATCCTCCCGGAAAATTTGATGATTTCGCGAAAAGTCAAGACGGCTGTGTTAAAAATGATTCGTTGATTTACCCGACTGTTGAATAAGTTTGGCTACCAAACCTGTCCAACCGGTCTGATGGGCGGCACCCAGACCGGCACCGTTATCACCATGAAAGTATTCGTTAAAAAGAATTAAATCACGCCAGTGTGAATCATCCTGGAACAGTCGCTGCCCGCCATAGATCGGCCGCTCATCATCGCCATTTCTCAAGAAGAGTCTTACCAATCTTAATGAAAGCTCAGTGGCCACTTCGCCGAGCGTCATTTCATGGCCGGACTCGGTGGGGCACTCCACTTTAAAGCTGCCGCCGGGCAAATGAAGCGCGTCGTAAAAAAAGCCGTCCTCCTCGCTCCAAAGGCTCAAGCCGCCACGGTAATCACCGGTCATGGCCCGGGCTATGGGAAGAAAGTGCTCAAAAAATTTGCTTGCGCTATTCTGATAAACCGGATTTTTATTCGCCAGCTCAAGTGCAATTTTTAACATGACCAGACAGTAAAAGCCCATACAGGCGGTGCCGTCAGACTGATCGATGTGTCCGCCGGTGGGTAGAGGAGCGCTGCGGTCAAAAACACTTATGTTGTCCAGATCCAGAAAACCGCCTTGAAAAACGTTCTTACCTTCGTCGTCTTTCTTATTTGCCCACCATGTAAAATTTAAAAGCAATTTGTGGAAAATGCTCTCCAAAAAGGAATAATCAGCCTGTCCCCTCTGTTTGGCGTCGATCTTGTAAGTTCGCCAGGCAGCCCAGGCATGAACCGGCGGATTGACATCGCTAAAGCTCCATTCATACGCAGGCAGCTGGCCGTTGGGGTGCATATACCACTCACGGGCCATCGACTCCAATTGCCGCTTACTGAAATCGGCGTCAACCAAGGTCAGCGGTATACAGGGAATGCGAGGTCCCATCCGGCATACCAGGGGTACTCCCACTTGTCCGGCATGGAAATGATGTCAAAATTATTGAGATGCTCCCAGCTGCGGTTGCGCCCCTTGGCCCGAAACTCAGGGGCGGCTGCATACCCGGATCGCCTACAAGCCACTGTTCGACATTGTAGTAAAAAAACTGTTTGGACCACAGAAGACCTGCCAAAGCTTGACGTTGTATCCGTATTTCGTCTTCATTCAGCCCCGACTTTTGGACAGCGGCATAAAATTCGTCGGCTTCCGCCAGGCGCTGCTTAAAAATTTGATCGAAGTCTTCAAACGCTGATCCATGGGATTAAATTTAGGTTATTGATTAAGTTATGGCACCAATGTTATTAAGGTGTCATGGACTT
>DNGT01000218.1 GCA_003486165.1 Desulfobacteraceae bacterium | reverse complement strand
GTGGAAAAATCCCGGTCCGGGTCCTGCCAGATTGCTGTGGCTTAAAATCAAATGAAATTAAGAGCGATTTTCACGGAGAACCATCCGGACCTTTCCTGATAACGTCCTAAAAAATCGCCGAATTCGTTTCAGTTGGGTCCCGTAGACTGAAACTTATTCGGCGATATATTTCTGCTAACACCCCACTTTTTCTGGTCATTTCATAACATTTCGACCAACTGACCATTTATTTCCGTTGTTTCGTTCCTTCTCACGATTTTAATTTGAAACGTTCAATACAAAATAATTCCAAAAGAAAATCGAGAGCCTGGAATAAATAGAATCAAATTAAACCTTGATCCAGCATGGCATTTACTACCTTGGTAAATCCGGCGATATTGGCACCCGCCATGTAGTTGCCGGGCTTACCATACTCGTTAGCCGCATCAAGACAGGTCTGATGGATGTTTTTCATGATCGTTTTGAGTCGTTGATCGACTTCTTCCGCAGGCCAACTCAATCGCATACTGTTTTGAGCCATTTCCAACCCTGATACGGCCACTCCCCCGGCGTTGGATGCTTTACCGGGAGCATAGAGGATTTTATTGTCCAAAAAAATGTTGATGGCTTCAGGAACACTTGGCATATTGGCACCCTCGCAGACCAGTTTGACCCCGTTTTTCATAAGATTCATGCCATCTTTTTCGTTGATTTCATTCTCCGTTGCGCTGGGGAATGCGCAGTCTGCTTTATGGTCCCAAAGCGGATTATGATCTAAAGACGTGTCTGCTTCTGTATAAACCGCTTCAGAATACTTATCAATATACTCATAAATTCTGCCGCGTTTGATGTTTTTTAGCCGTTTTACAAAGCCCAATTTGGCGGAATCGATGCCCTCTTCATCATAAATATACCCGGAAGAATCCGAGAGGGTAACTACTTTGCCGCCCAATTCAATAATTTTTTCCACTGTGTACTGGGAGACGTTTCCAGAACCGGATACCAGGCAAGTTTTGCCTTCAAGGGTTTCGTTTTGAGTTGCCAACATTTCTGCTGCAAAGTAAACACTGCCGTAGCCGGTTGCTTCCGGACGAATCAGGCTCCCACCCCATCCCAAGCTCTTACCCGTCAAAACACCGGTAAATTCGTTGCGCAACTTTTTGTACGTACCAAAGAGATAACCGATTTCCCTGGCGCCCACACCGATGTCGCCGGCCGGAACATCTGTGTTAGGGCCGATATGTCGAAACAGCTCGGTCATGAAACTCTGACAAAAGCGCATGACCTCATTATCGGTTTTGCCTTTGGGATCGAAATCAGAGCCGCCCTTTCCACCTCCCATGGCAAGGGTTGTCAGCGCGTTTTTAAAAACCTGTTCAAAGGCCAAAAATTTCAAAATGCTCAGGTTGACGGACGGATGAAAGCGCAGTCCACCCTTATAGGGACCGATAACACTGTTCATTTGAATCCTGAAACCGCGATTGACGTGTACCTGGCCCTGATCATCCATCCAGGGAACCCGGAATATGATGATGCGTTCCGGCTCCACGATTCTTTCCAAGACAGCTTCTTTACGGTATTGAGGATTTCTGTCCAAAACAGGAAGAACTGACTCAATTACCTCTTCCACAGCCTGATGAAATTCCCTTTCTCCTGGATCTCTATCTTTTATCAGCTTCAAAATACCCTTCATAAACAACCTCCCGTAAATTTAGTGGTTCAGTCCAAATCAAACGAATTAAATTATTATTGTTTATAGATTTCTTTAACGATATTTAAACACGTTAATATTAAAAAGATACCGAACGATAACATCATTAACAATTAAAACCCAATTCAATTAATTGTTAATCAATACACATTGGGATGTCTTGCCGTCAATTTTAAGCGTAAACGGTTTGTCCAGCCTTACATGCCGCAAATAGGTCGTCTCCTGAGAAGCAGGTTGTGAATCTAACCATTTCCAATCAAAATGGTCTTCCGAGTTTTCGGTAACTGTTATGTAATGAATGCCCAGAGAGGTAATGTTTTGAAAAAAATGCGATCCCTGGGAAGGATCGGCCTTTAATTTCTCGTTTCTAAGTTCAATTATGGCACCGACTCCCGAAATATTGCGCCATTGTACCGGTATCCCAAGCCATCGGTCAGCAGATCCCCACCGACCGGGACCAATGAGAAGATAAGGACGATTTTCTTTAACCAAGTCGGCATTTAACTTGTCAATTTCTCCTGCCATTTGTATCGTAGCCTCTGGCTTAAAATCATCAGGCTTAACATATACAATATCCCCTATTTTTTCATTTTTTCCATTTCCAAGGGCTTGATTGGAAATACAAAATGCTTCTTCAATTTCTTGATGGGTTATTTGAACTTCAAACCTTTCTCCACCGGCGACCATAGGCCGCATCTGAAGGAAAAAGAAATCACTTTTAATATTTTTGTCGGAGCTCAGATTTACTGAAAATTCGATCTCTACAGGACATCCCATACCCTTTCGACCCAATTCGAGAAGGTCTGACAATAAATCAGGTAAAGGCAATATGTTGTACTTGAGTATCGGGGCGAAAGCTAAAATCTTTGGTCCTGGTATATAGCCTGTATCTCGAATGCGGTGTTCTTCCGGTAAATAGGTGCTTGCGAGCAACTGTACAGGATACTCCGCCTCGGCATCGGCAATCTCCCTTTTTTCAAGGTTTGAGTGTTTCTGGAAGTTGAGTTCGTCGGGATAATTTCGGATCTTTAAGGCATAAAAGTAACGCTGGGCATTTGCCAGGATGTCGTCAACCATGGAAAACTGGGGCATAATACTTGGGTATTTTGGAGAAAAACGTATCGTTCGGCCACCTTCCACAACGGTTCTTCCCAATCCCAGAGCAATATGCGCGATCCCTTCTTCGGATTTCATTTTAGAAATCGGATAAAAGTTGTGGGACTGGGCCACTCCGGAAATGGCTGGGTAGAAATAATCCCCATATTCTTGTCCGGTAAGTTGCTGGATGATAACACCCATGACCTCTTCCTGAGGCTGGTTTGATGTCGTACGGGAGAATGCCTTGGCACTCTCATAATAGGTAGACGCATATACCAGTTTTATGGCGGTAATAAGATGTTCAAGTCGCTTTGAGAGCGTGGGATAATTATTCGGAATCATATACGTCTCATAAATTCCGGCATACGGTTGAAACTGTGCATCTTCCAGAAGACTGGAAGAACGTACCGACAGGGGGTATTTCACTTGGACGAGATAAGCTTCCAAATCTTTTACCAGCCACTCGGGCATTTCTGCCTTTAAAAATGCGTCCGTAATTTCTTCATTTTTAAAGGTCTGGGTGGCAAAATATTTTAGGCCGTTCAGCTTAATAAAAGAATCGAATCCATCCGTACTCACCACCAGTGTCTTTGGAATTTCGATGGTTATTTCGGGATATTTTTCGAAAATTTTAGGATTCTGTTGGAGCAGGGCGGACATAAACGCCAAACTCCGGGCCTTGCCTCCCAATGATCCTTGGCCGATTTTTACAAAGTCCATCACATCTGCATCGAAATTATGGCTTTTGAACTGAGCGACGACGCCTTTTTGACGCCACTTCCTCAGCGCATGAATGTTGGCGATAATATAATTTCGCATGTCATGGGTGGTTGCAAAATCAGAGGGTTTAACTTCACGGAACATGGAAGCAAGGGGAATTTCCGAACGAGACATAATCCAGTTGGAAAAGTGGTTTCGTTCGGCGTGATAATGGAGTGATTCATCAGGTACCTGACCCACCTTTTCCTCAAGCGCACGAAGGTCATGCGCTCGATCAATTTCCGTGCCGTCCGGCATCCTGAAAATAAAATCACCAAATCCTAAATAGTTCATAAAAAAATCGTGTAATTCTTCCAGAAGATTTGGAGAATTCTTGTCCAGAAAAACAGCAGGAATTAAATCTGCTTTTGCTTTATTGGATGATTTCGAACTCATCAAGAGGAGAGGTAGATCAGGGATTTCTTTTCTCATTTGCAAAAGTAACCGATACCCTGCATCATCGATCAGCTTTCCATTTTTTGGGATGCGGGTATCCGATATAATGCCGAAAAGAAATGAACGGAACTTCTGGCACAACTCCATGGCCTCCTCATAGTTTTCCGCCAACAGAATTTTGGGTCTGGCCTGCATGGTGAGCAGTCGGTGTTCGTCATTGACACCCACTTCAAGGACAGCCTGGGTT
>DNGT01000332.1:4650-5108 GCA_003486165.1 Desulfobacteraceae bacterium | reverse complement strand
CTTTCACACTCAAAAAAGGTTATTGATTCGTATCATGAGCATGTTATATAGTCAATGATTATTGCGAGTTGACATTGTTCCTCAAGTTTGTATATTATAAAAGAATTTCAAATATTCGCGCGGGAGAGAATATCTATGGAGGAAATCCGACAAACAAAAGATGACATTCGTGGTAATATTGAAAAAGCACTGGCCGCACTTTCTGACAAAGAGATTAAAGATAAAACCCATAGAATAGAAAAGCGGCTCTTTGAATTTGCCAATTTTTTGGAAGCTAATATTGTTTTGCTTTACATCAACAGCCACTGTGAANNCGGCTTATTCCAAAACTGCCAATTACCACAAGAAAGGTTGCTCTGACATTTGAAGACCAGATCGTTCCTCAAATACAAATGGAAGCCCATGATAGGCATGTGGATATCATTATTACAGAAAAACGAATCATATATAAAATATAG
>DNGT01000332.1:0-4642 GCA_003486165.1 Desulfobacteraceae bacterium | reverse complement strand
TGCAATAATGATCAGATTAAACTGCTGTCGGATACCGGAATCTTTAAGCATAACATTGACAAGTTTCGAAGAAGGGCTCACCGGTATCTCTTCCATTTGAATATCTTTACGTTTTTGAGCAAAGGCAAGATCCAGAAAATTTGTCACTGTTGGGCGGATGATCCGCTGGGCCATACTCACAGCACCCATATCATAAGGCAACTCCACCCGGCTGGCACCTGCAGCCAGGAGCTTAGGCTTTGATTCGTTTCGGGAAGCATTTGCCATAATATAAAGATCGGGATTAAGCTGCCTGGCGGTCAGTATCAGGAAAACATTGTCCGTATCCGTAGCTAGAACAGCGATTAAACCTTTAGCGTACCGTATTCCGGCTTTAATCAAATTGGTTTCATCCCCTGCGTCACCCAATATATAGAGCATTTTATCCTCAACCATGACCGGTATGAGGTCTTGATCCTTCTCAATAACAACCAGATCAACCGCCTTTTTTTTAAGCATGGTGCAAAGGGTTTTTCCGATTCGCCCATACCCACAAACAATATAATGATTTTTTAATCGATCAATCTTTTTATCCAAGCTTCTCCTCCCTAGTATGCTTCTGATTTGTCCTTCGACCATAAACTGGACAACGACACCGGCAATATACAAAAAATAGATCACACCGATGATGATAAATAACATCGTGAATAACCGCCCAAAATTGCTTAATTTTTGCACTTCACCATATCCCACTGTGGTAAGCGTTGTGACGGACATATACAGGGCATCTAAAAAATTCCACTTTTCGATGGTCATATATCCACTAACACCAAACAATATAACGAGTATCATAAGCAAAATACACAACTTGAGATGTCTTATACTCTTCATGGGGAGTGCTCGTCCGATCCGATTCAGAAATTATTGAAGCTCCCTGCAGCAAGCTGCAGGGAATCTTCGACTGTAAGGAATTCTGTTAATTTTATATGCGCTCGAAAACCCCGCAGCCCCGATAAAAAGGGATCTCCGCTTCGCTTCGACAAGCTGCGGGGTTTGGACTCGCTGTTGCAGTTCAACATGAAAAAATACTCCGTTGCCCTGTGGAACCGAAATCTTAAGTTTTGTTTTGACAAACAGCGAGGAATTCGCTTGATTACTCCTGATAGAGGGTCCAAAATATAATCTTTCCGGTTTTTTTGTACATTTTGTATCGATTTCCAAAAATATTGTGATAGATTATGTAATATCTTAATAAAAAATCAAGTGCTTTATTCTTAGAAACTTTTAATCTTAATTTTTTAAAGGATTTTTTGAAAAGAAAAAACGGATTGATTGTAAAACCATTTGATTTCAGACTCTAAATTCTTGACGCAATTCCTCTGATTTGATAGGAAATTTTGGTGTCACAACTAGGCTATCAATACAAAAAGGCCTGACTTTCGATGTTATAATAAATGTTCTGGATGAAGATANNCAGGCACTGCAACCCGGAAAAGACGACAGGATACTCGAAATCGGAACAGGATCAGGATATCAGGCTGCAATATTAGCGGAAATTGTGTTTCGCGTATATACCATTGAAAAAATTTACCCGCTCTATACTAAAGCCCGAAAGCTTTTCGATAAACTTCGTTATCATAATATTGTCACCAAGTATTCTGACGGCACTTCGGGCTGGGAAGACGAAAGCCCCTTTGATGGAATTATTGTTACTGCCGGTTCACCCGGTATNNAATTTAGGGGGGTGCAGATTTGTCAAGCTTGTGGGTGAATATGGATGGAGAGCATAATCAATGCTTCGTCGTTTATATGACTGGGTCCTTCACTGGGCCGAAACACCTTATGGATCATGGGCGCTGTTTTTGCTGGCCTTTAGTGAATCTTCTTTTTTCCCCATACCTCCGGATATTCTCCTTATCGCACTGGCTGTTGCCATACCCAAGAAATCACTGAAATATGCATTGATTTGCTCCGCAGGATCCGTNNGTTGAATATATTGAAGTGCTATACAATAAATACGATGCATGGGCCGTCGGAATAGCAGGATTCACACCCATACCCTACAAGGTCTTTACAATTGCCGCCGGTGCCTTTAAAATCAATTTTTCTGTATTCGTTGTGGCATCCCTGGTGTCTCGATCTGCTCGTTTTTTCCTTGTTGGAGGGCTTATTTACATTTTCGGCCCAGGCATTCAGTCCTTTATCGATAAATATTTCAACATNNTTTCAGCTGTTTCACGGGTTTTTTGAAATTGTTTTATATTGACAAATAATACCACATCGTAGTAAAAGGTATTTTTTACGGATATCAAAACTTTGGAGACATACCAATGAAAACGGATGTTAAAAAATCTGACCCTTCCTGCCGAATCGATGCGGAATCTTTGAGCAGATTCAAGCTTCAACTTCCCGATATTGCCGAAAGCATTATCGACAGCTGCTACGACAAAGAGAGTTTTACCCATATCGACTATGAGCCGATCCCCTCTGAGGGATATGTGGTTGATATTATAAACAAATTGAGAGAAATACTTTTTCCGGGATATTTTACACGGGAAAAAATCGATCCGGTCAATCTGAAATACTACATGGGCCAAGCGGTTTCGGTTTTATTTGACATGCTTTCCATTCAGATTGCCCACAGCATTCGGCACGATTGTTTCAGATACGATCTCCCTTGCACCGAATGTGATGAACAAGGACAAAAATTGGCCCTTGCTCTTTTGGAATCGATTCCATCCATCAGAAAAACACTGGCGACGGATGTTCGTGCTGTATATGAAGGGGATCCCGCAGCCAAAAGTCATGATGAAATTATTTTCAGCTACCCAGGGATCTTTGCCATGACCGTATTTCGGGTGGCCCATAAGCTTTTTGAACTTCAGGTTCCGCTTCTGCCCCGCATCATGACGGAACATGCTCACAGTTTAACCGGCATCGATATTCACCCTGGCGCCGATATCGGAGAAAGTTTTGTGATCGATCATGGAACCGGCGTGGTGATCGGAGAAACCACCGTTATCGGCAAAAATGTTCGAATCTATCAAGGCGTCACCCTTGGCGCCCTTTCACTTCCAAAAGATGCCGGAGAACGACTGAGAGGTAAGAAACGCCATCCAACCATTGAAGACGATGTCATTGTGTATTCGGGAGCAACGATTCTGGGCGGCGATACTGTTATTGGTGCGCGTTCCGTCATCGGAGGAAATGTCTGGATTACCACATCGGTGCCTCCGGATACCAAGGTGATTATGGAAACACCGAAGCTGGTTTATCGATAGTCAGCAATAAGACATTTTAACATAACGTTCTGGTTCAAGACCAAAGAATCGCTTAATTAACCGATTCTTTGCTGCAATGCCCTTCGCTTCTCAAGGCGTGCCTTTAATTTGGGAAACTGACCAATGTTGGTATGCGGNNAGCCACATAATTGTCCATAAAAGAATGGGTCTCCGACAGTTCGAAATTTGTCATCCGCTTGGTAACCTCAACAACGTCCTTTCTGATACGGTTGGTCAGGCAGCTCATCTTTGCACCCATTAAAGATCCATTGCCGACAAACCGAATCCGATCCGGGTCTATTTCCGGCAAAAGTCCGATAACCATCGCCTTTTCAAGATCTACATAACTGCCAAACCCGCCTGCCAGATAGATGCGGTCAATGTCTTGAATTTTTAGACCCACTTCCTCGAGAAGGGTCATGCAACCGCTGTATATCGCCCCCTTCGCCCTGATGAGATTATCAAGGTCCGGTTCTGTGAGCGCAATATCTCGGTCGACCTGGGTTTCATGCTTCCATGCAAGCACATATTCATAAATACCCTCGGTTTCCCGAATACGAGATGTATTGAGGTCGCGATTGAATTTACCCCGGTTATCGATAACACCCATTTCAAACATGGTGGCTGCAATGATAATGAGCCCGGAACCGCAAATACCTTTTGGTCTGACATTACCGATGGTGATATTCATCGGCTCAAACGAGACAGGATCCATGGAAAAATCTTCAATGGCGCCTTTGGCAGCCCTCATGCCAAATTTAACTCCACCTCCCTCAAATGCCGGACCTGCGGAACAGGAGGCACAGGCCAGCCAATCTTTATTTCCAATGACGATTTCGGCATTGGTTCCGATATCCATAAATAGTGTCAGTTCTTCGGTACGATACATTCCTGATCCCATGACACCAGCTACGATATCACCTCCCACATAACTCGAAATCGCTGGATACACCAAGGCCGTTACATGATCTCCCAAGGCAAGACCCAGATCGATGGCCTTGATAGGCGGATAGAGGGTTGAGGCGGGCACATAGGGTGAAAGCCGGATGTATTTGGGGTTTACCCTCAGCATGAGTTGCGTCATTGTTGTATTTCCTGCCATCGTAATCGTGGAAATTTCATCTGGATCTATCCGCGCTTTTTTTACCATTTTTTTGATTAATTTGTTGATGGTTGCAATGACCACCTCTTGAAGCTTATCAAGGCCGCCCGGTTTTCCCGCATAAACAATTCTACTGATAACATCTTCGCCATAGCTGATCTGTCCGTTGTAATCGCCGAATTGAGCCAGGACATCGCCTGTTATGAGATCAACCAGCTGTGCATATACGGTCGTTGTACCAATGTCCACGGCAATGGCATAGTTCCGGTCAGTGGTATCC
>DNGT01000311.1 GCA_003486165.1 Desulfobacteraceae bacterium | reverse complement strand
GAATTGCTCCAGAATGAATCTGAAATAGATCTGCTCAACTACGAGATAAAACAACAAAAAGTATTAGCACCATTCTCCGGATTTGTCGCAAAAGAACACACCCAAATTGGAGAATGGATAAACAAAGGAGGGCCTGTAGTTACCCTTCTTGATCTTGATAAAGTACAAATCACCGTGGACGTTCCTGAACGCTACTCGGTTCTGCTTGCACCCCAAGGTAACGTAAATGTATCCATAAAAAATGTATCAAACAGCCTTTTTACAGGTAAGATATATACAGTTCTTCCACAGGGGAATCCCGATTCCAGAACTTTCCCTGTAAGGATACACCTTGCCAATCCGGATCATAAGATAAAAAGTGGCATGGAGGCCATGGTGACTTTTAACCTGGCAACTGAAATAGAAGCGCTGCTGGTACCCAAAGATGCTGTGGTTACAGCCGGAGACAACCGGCTGGTATTTATGGTTAATGACAGCAAAGCCATATCGATTCCTGTTAAAATTATCGGCTATTATGATGGAGATGTTGCCGTGGAAGGGAACCTGAAACCCGGCGATCAGGTTGTGATTCGCGGAAACGAGCGTCTAAGACCCGGCCAACCGGTGGTTGTGCAAAAATGATGCAGAATGCAGGGATCAGGGGCCAGGAAGTTGGTGAAATGAATATCATACAAACGAGTGGGATTGACTTGAAATTAGATGTTACCCTGTTTATCTATAGAACAGTTATGCTTTTTGACACCTTATACCCTGAACCCTGATATCTGAGTCCTGAAACTTATTTAAATACTATGAAACTTGTCGACATATCCATAAAAAAGCCGGTGACTGTTACGGTTGGTGTTCTTTTGCTGACGTTGTTCGGCTTTATCTCGCTTTTCAGAATTCCGATTCAGTTGACCCCCAATGTTGACCTTCCGGAGATTTCCATCACAACGACATGGCGCGGCGCCAGTCCTGTTGAAGTGGAACGCGAAATCGTCGATGCCCAGGAAGAAGAACTCAAAAACCTCGAAGGTCTGGTGGAAATTAAAAGTGAAAGTCAGGACAGCAATGCCTATATCAACCTGATGTTTGAAATCGGTACGAGTACCGATGAAGCGCTCCTCAGGGTATCCAACAGTCTCGAACGGGTAAAAGAATATCCGGACGATGTGGAAAAGCCCATCATAAAGTCCGGAGGAAGACGAGAAAAGGCCATCGCCTGGATGGTACTGCAAGCCCTGGGCGGATATCAAGGCAATTTACAGGAAGAGTACGATTTTGTCGATGAACATGTGAAGCCCCGGCTTGAAAGGATTTCTGGGGTATCGTCTTCCAATATTTACGGCGGACGAGAACGAGAGGTTCAGGTCATTGTTGATTCAGACGCCCTTTCGGCCAGGAAAGTGACCATTCCAGAACTGGTTCGGGCACTGGATATAGAAAACAAAAACATCAGTGCCGGTGACTTTGACGAGGGCAAGCGCCGCTATATCACAAGAACTGTCGGTGAGTATAAGAGTACCGCGGATGTCTCCGATGTTATTATCAAAAGAGNNAATATTTTTGTGGGTGGATCCCTGGCGATTCTGGTGCTTATAATATTTTTACGGAATTTTGCCAGCACCGTCATCGTGTCCATCGCCATTCCCATCAGCACCATCGGCACGTTCCTGGTCATGACTCTAATGGGAAGGAATATCAACGTCGTCAGCTTGGCCGGCCTTTCCTTTGCCATCGGTATGGTCGTGGATAATTCCATCGTGGTATTTGAAAATATCTTTCGCCACCGTGAGATGGGCAAAACCCGAATAGAAGCAGCCTATGATGGTACCGTTGAAGTCTGGGGCGCGGTTCTGGCAAGTACGTTGACCACGGTGGCGGTATTTCTTCCCATTGTTTTTGTTCAGGAGGAAGCCGGTCAACTTTTCCGTGACATCGCCATCGCTATCAGTAGTGCCGTGACATTAAGTCTGATCGTCTCCATTACGGTTATTCCGACCTTGTCTTCCAAAATACTGGGGAAGGTTCAAAAGGATAAAAACGCGACATTCAAAACCAAAGGGTATTTTGCCCCTATCCTGAGGCCTGTCAATTTTATCATGAGAGGATTTACCGCTTTTGCCGGCGGCTTCATAAATTACACCACAAAATTTGTCTACTGGATGTGTGGATTGGTTTCGGCACGGACGGGCATTGCCGTTATCATGACCCTTCTGGCGGTTAGCCTGGCATATTTTTTGATTCCAAAAACAGAATATCTGCCGGAGGGCAACCGTGAGCTGTTATTCGGAATTCTATTGCCGCCCCCGGGTTACAATCTGACNNTATTGAGAAAAATTCCCGGCATGATCGCCATTGTTCAGCAGCCCAGTCTATTTTCACGCAATATCGGCGAGGGCCGATCCATCGAAATAGAGATCAAAGGACCCGATCTTGTTCAACTTATCAATCTTGGCAGACAGATATATGGATTGACTGCCCAGACTCTTCCCGGCGCCCAGATACGACCGATACCCGGACTGGACCTGGGCAACCCCGAGATGCGCATTATCCCCAACCGAGAACGCTTGACCCGACTGGGTATGACCACGGCTGATCTCGGCTTGACTGTAGATACCATGGTGGATGAGGCTAAAGCCAGCACGTTCCGTCTGTATGGCGATGAAATTGACTTGGTGGTAAAGAGTCGGGAAGGAAAGCTCGAACGCACCCAGGATCTGCCCCAATTTCCGGTTGTTGCGCCATCAGGAGAGAANNATTACGATCCAGGTTATTCCCCCAAGGGAGACTGCCCTTGAAACCGCCATGGAGATCGTAGAGGAAAAGGTGGTCGGCCCCATTAAGGCCGGAGGCACCCTTTCAAGCCTGTACAATATCAAGCTCGGCGGCACCGCTGACGACCTGACGCGAACCAGGGCCGCGTTGATGTGGAACTTTATTTTGGCCATCGTCATCAGCTATTTGTTGATGTCGGCTTTATTCGAAAATTTCTTCTATCCGTTAATCATTATGTTCAGTGTTCCGCTGGCCGCAGCCGGAGGTTTTGTGGGCTTATTGCTGGTGAATATTTTTATTGCCTATCAGGCGTTGGACATTATTACCATGCTCGGATTTGTCATCCTTGTCGGCATCGTCGTCAACAATGCCATCCTCATTGTCCATCAAACTTTGAACAACATCCGGGGCGGCAATATGTCACCCCGAGACGCCATCACAGAATCGGTTCGAACCCGTATCCGACCGATTTATATGAGTAGTATCACCACCGTATCAGCAATGCTTCCTTTGGTCCTTGCTCCGGGGGCAGGCTCTGAATTCTACCGCGGGCTTGGCAGTGTTGTGGTGGGCGGTCTACTCATTTCAACGGTATTTACCATATTCCTAATCCCTGCGCTATTAAGCCTTGCCCTCGATGTTGCCGGTGTTCTGAAGAAAAGATTTTCAATAGATTGACCCCTTGAACCCCTGGACCCTCTTCTCCAGCTAAGATGGAGAAGAACCTAATGTTAAAGTCATGAGCAAAGAACCTGAAATATCTTTCCGTCCCTCTATTCTGGCGCCGGCCGGAAATAAAGCGTCTTTTCTGGCAGCCCTTGCGGCAGGTTCCGATGAAATATACTGCGGCCTGAGACAATTTTCAGCACGCATGGAAGCCAATAATTTTTCTATTGAGGAACTTGTACCCCTGACGCTGCTGGCTCACGACAAAGGGATCAAGGTCTATGTGGCTATGAACTCCCTGTTAAAGCCTGACGACGTGAATACAGCTGGAGAACTTCTTCAGCTGCTGGACAGGTATGTGAAACCTGATGGTCTCATCATTCAGGACCTGGGCCTTATACAACTTGCCAGGCAAACCGGTTTTTCAGGAGAACTGCATCTTTCGACCCTGTCCAATGTCAGTTTCCCGGCAGCCATTCAAAAGGTTAAAGAAAATTTGGGAGTCCATAGGGTCGTTCTGCCCAGGGAACTCAATATCGACGAGATCAAAGCCATGGCCATGGCCTGTCCAAAGGGTCTGGACCTGGAAGTATTTGTACACGGCGCACTTTGCTACGGTATTTCCGGAAGATGTTATTGGAGCAGTTATTTCGGCGGGAAAAGCGGGCTCAGAGGAAGATGCGTCCAGCCTTGTCGCAGAGTTTACACACAGAAAGACCAAAGCAAAAGATTTTTTTCCTGCCAGGACCTTAGCCTGGATGTCTTGGTAAAAGTCCTTCGAACCATTCCGCAAATAAAAACTTGGAAAATCGAAGGCCGTAAAAAAGGTCCGCACACCGTTTTTTATACTGTTAAAGCTTACCAAATCTTAAGAGACCATGGAACCGATCCCAAGATGAAAAAAGAAGCGCTCCATATGCTATCTTATGCGCTGGGAAGATCCGGAACCCATTATAATTTTTTACCTCAAAGGCCCCAGAATCCTATTCGTCTTAATAATCAAACCGGGTCCGGGCTTTTTGTGGGAGCCGTAAAAGGCACAAAACAAAAACCTTTTTTAAATCCCAGGGAAGAGCT
>DNGT01000382.1 GCA_003486165.1 Desulfobacteraceae bacterium | reverse complement strand
GAACTCGCGGCAAGGGATCGTAATGAAATAAAAAACCCCTGACAGAATGACTCACAGGGGCATTGCTCTTTTCTATGAAATCCTTAGGGCGCTTCTCCAAAAAATAATCATAAATTTTGATCTGCACCTGTTACAACTATAATATTTCGTGCCGGGTATAAGACGCATCCACCACTTTCGGTGGATGCGTTCATGCTTGAAATCTTGGCATCTAGGACATTTTCTTTGAAAATCTTCACTGGCAATGAAAAAAACAAACCTTACACACAGAAAAACTAACCATTCACACAGCGCCAAAGAGGCTACTATTATTGTAATGACCAATTTCAGAAAAGTGTTAACTACTACTTTCATGATTGGTAATCCTCTAAACTGGTAGCTTGACGAAGCGAGAACCGAAGAATTTGGTTGAGGCTCTAAACAACAAAATAGCCTCTGGGGCTACATTTACCCAGAGGCTATTCATCGGGGGTATAATAAAGAGTTCAAAAGGACGTATTTATTCACCCCTCTATTGGTTTGTTCTTTAATTCAACTTAAACCCCTAGTTTATCATAAGTCCTTTATATCGGGGTAATAGTCTGCATTGGCATTGTAGATCATTAACCATACACACAGAACCAAAGTGGCCACTATTACTGCAATGACAAATAATATGCTAAGTACTACTTTCATCATCCGTAATCCTTTAATATATTAACATGCCACAATTCCAAACTTTTATATATGCAAAAATCATGCAAAAAACATGTAATATCAAGTAGATGAATATATTTATATAGATTTCAAGAAGTTATGGCAGGCGCCGCTTGCAGATAAAAGGACCACATCATATAAAAGTATCTGAAATTATGAGGTAAACTACACAAATTCTATGAAAAATATTACACAATACTAACCCCACGGGATAAGCAACCGGAGCCGAAATCAAACTGGTGTTTACTTGCCAAAAATGCAACCCAAGGTTGATCAACTCGGATTACATATATCTTAAATTCTATAAAAAAGTAAAAAGGCAAATCGTTGCAATAGGATTTGTCATTACTAACAAACGAAGTGTTGCTGATTTTTTGTTTACGTACCTCAATCAAAACCTTGACAGTAAGATACGTGTCTGTCATTATTCCAAAAATGAAGTTTTTTCTTAAGTTTATTTCAATAGGTGCTGATAATATAATAAGAATAAAAAATATGGGGATCTCAGCGTACCAAATAAATAACGAACAAATTAAAAAATATGAGATAGAAAGTTAAAGACATAATAAAAATTGATGATATAATATTACCTAATACTGATTTCCAGTTAACCAAATTTTAGAAAAAGGGGATATTAATATGAAAAAGTTTACACGAAAATTTGGTATATTTTTATTCGTCATAATAAGTTGGGTATCGGTTCCCCAATTTGTTTGTGCTGAAATCGACTTGACTTTAATCAAACAAACAAATCTTGATGTGCAACCATTAGATGTTGCCACCTCGACCGATGGGGAAACGATTTATGTATTAGCCCGGGGAGAGATTCTGGTCTATTCCATTGATGAAGATAAGGTTTCCAATAGAATTCCCATCGATAAAGACTTCGATAAATTGACTTATGCTGCCAAAGACAATGTTTTAATTCTAACGAGCAGTTCGTCTAAAACACTTAAAATTATCCAGGTGGATTTTATCTATAATATTACTATTGATGGCCTGCCTTTTAAAGGACCTTCCGACGCTGCTGTCACAATAGCAGTCTTCGATGATTACCAATGACCGTACTGTGCTCGCTTGGAGCCCTTTTTCCAGCAGGTGCTGGACAAGTATCCTAATGATGTCAAGTTAGTCGTCAAAAATTTTCCACTTCCAAGTCATAAATTTGCTTACAAGGCCGCCACAGCAGCATTAGCATCAAACGTCCAGGGAAAGTTCTGGGAGTTTCATAGTAAATTATTCAATAATTATAACGCTATTAATGACGCCAAAATTCAAGATATTGCCAAAGAACTTGGCCTCGATATGGAAAAGTTTAATAAAGATATGCAATCGCCGGCTATCAAGACATTAATATCAAGAGACGTGAACAACGGTAAACAGATTGGAGTTCGAGGGACTCCCACTATTTTTATAAACGGCAAAACCCTGAGAAATAGAAGCTTGCCTGGAATTTATCAGGTGATTGAAACCGAGTTGAAAAAGGCAAGTTAGAAAATTTTACAATTTAAAGGCACATCAGCGACACGGTTTTGAGTTGATGATTTAAAACTGAAATCGTAACATGTGGACACCGAAAATTGAAAGACAGAGCCTACCAAAGACCCTGTCTTTTCCTGTTCGGTTGAGCCATTTTTTTATGGAGTCGCTCGAACCTGTTATACTGATCCTTTTGATGATTGATATTTGAACGAGAGGTTAACCTTGGCCCGGTAGGCAGCGACCTTCCCGTTTTCAATTTTCATGTCCATTTGAGTAATTTCCGCGATTCTCAAATCCTTTAAGGTTTGGCCGGCGGTCTCCACCGCGTTTTTGGCGGCATCTTCCCAGGAAGTAGCGCTTGATCCCACCAGTTCAATAATTTTATAGACACTTTCACTCATGGTTTACCCCCTCTGCTTAAAAAGTTTAATTCTGGGCTATTATTTGTCTACTTATTCACCATACTATTTTCTTTACTAACCGAGGCATCAGAGATTAAAAAGATTTCTCGCCAGTATTTGTGTTGCTAACAATCTAACAGGTATTGTAACATTTGTAAAGATTTTAGGCTTTAAATCTATGCGATAGCAGTGATCGCAAGTTCCGAATTTAGAATTTATATCTAATCAATGGGAAATTAGATGTTCTTTTTCACGAGGTTCCTCTAAGTTAAATACAAACATCGTTTTATCGTCAACAAGTTTAAGGGTTACAAATCCATATGAATAATAGAGGTAGCCATAAAATTTTCCATCTGGCCCTAAAATCTCGTTGAGCCAAGGTTCATACTGAGTGTTAGAATAAATCCATTTGGTCATCTCTATCAAATCTTTCTGATCCTTGACCTTTTTCCAGCGATCACCCATCAGTGTTGTTTCATTATTTTTCGGATCGAACATGATCCCCAGAGCTGCTCGAGGGTTGTATCCTTCATATATGTCTGAATAATAAATGTTATAATCATTCCATTTGTCTATTAGATTTTGAATGGTCACTTCGTTACGGCTTTCAGGTAAAATTCTGAGTTTTCCGTAGTTCTTTTGCCATGAAGCACAGCTGTAGATAACAAGGGCAATTAAAAAAATACTTAGACATCTATATTTTTTAATTATTTCCATTTTTTTTCTCCAGACGAATTGTCTTTCTTGGAATTTGTGGAATGACAATAATTCATTATGTGCACATCAATATTCACGAAGGAATAAATGTCAATTATAGGTATTATTTTTTTTGGACATGAAACGTGTGTTTTATAGTTTATAGGGGACCCTTTTAAATTATAAATGTCTTATCGCCCAAATGCTCAAGGTAATGAAGCAACAATTTTTCGATATTCATCTTCTTTGAAAGCCCGGAAAGATTCCGTCCTCACATTTCCAAGAGATCCAAGAGTTAATGCAATCTTGGCAACCGTCTCATCATCTGGTGCTTCCGACACAAGAATGATGTCGTACTGACCCATAACCAAGAAAAATTCTTTTAGCTCAGCACCCACTCCTTTAAACGCTTTTTTAGCGGCATCAAGTCTCTTGGGACTTTCCTTTACTTTTTCGACACCTTTTTGTGTATATTTAATTAACGAAATATAAGTCGGCATGGTGCACCTCCTATTTTATCTGTTTTTAAGGGCCCCCTAAAAGAACGATAATCAAAATTTGAGTTGTTTTCCGTTGATAACTTTATTTTAACGATTGAAATGATAAATCAAAATTTAGATTAGCTAACGAGGTGTGAATTGAAAATGAGGTCAGCAGAACAACAGATGTTTCACCATGGAAATTGATTTGAGATAGAGAGGTTGTTTTTAAAAAAAATATATTAAAGTCTTAATAGTGTCAATATCAAATGTGGTGGTTTCTAAACCATTCACAACAACAATTGAATTACAGACATCATATTTTCCTTGTACCAGCCAAAGTAAATCCTATCTTTGACAATTGTTAAATTATCTCCGTTCACCAACAACTTAATTGACAGTCAGTATACAATACATGTCCGCATCATAAACTTGTCAGAAACTTTTCTGCTTCTGATTTTAAATCATAAACATCCGCCATGATTGAAATAAAGCTGTCTGGAGACAATTCAAGGATATTCTCAGCAACTTCTTTTATCCTGTTTTTACAGGATTCGTTTAATCCACCTGCGGACAAAGTTGCAAGAAGATTTCCTAAGGCGATTACTGTCTGAAAATCTGATCCTCGCTTAGATATATGGGATAGACTATGATATCCACATGCGTCTTCGACTTTGCGAGGCAGCCTCCAATGATGACACAGGAGAGAACCCAAGTAGGAGCTGGCAGGCAGTTTATAATATTCCTCTGCTTCTGAGAATAAACAACCATTTTGTTCGCAATACCTTTTGAGCTCCTTGTAATGGTCAGGGAAAAATTTAATATATACCAACTTCCCAATATCATGGAGTATGGATGCTGTCCATAGATCTTCAGGATCTAAGTAACTCCAAAATTTCTTAGCTAAAAACTTTGTGATGAGCGCTGTAAAGAAAGAATGGTACCAATAGTTATTAAGCTCGTTCTTTTCTTCGACTCCCATTGCATTAACAACACCGACAGAAATCACAATTCGTTGTATAACGCTAAGTCCTAAATATGCAACAGCATACTTCACATTTGAAGTGGTCTTGGGAAGTGAGTAATATGCACTGTTAACAACCGTTAATACTTGGGCAACTAGCGCTGGATCTCCGGATATGATCTCTGCTATCATTGCGCTATCTGTTTCATCGTCTTGTATCATTCCCTGAATACGCATCACTGCTTCAGGCAGTGCAGGTAGTTTGCAATGCTCGCGAAGAAATGTTTTTGGGTCTATCTCTATTGGTTCTACCATGCTTACACCTTTTCAATGTCTTGTATATTTGATGTCCTTGGGCTTTATGCATTATTGATAGCAAGATGCCATTTATAATTTAACATTTCTGGTGTTAGGTCAAGTAAATCCTATTTTTGAAAATTATCCGATCATCCCGTCCATCGACACCTTAAATTCTATACCCTTATAATTTTAGCCTGATACGGGTGATAGACGAGCAGCACCTCCGACTTGGAGAACATGACGCCAGTCCCTCTCGCGGTATTATTTACAATTACCTTATTTGACGAAAATTTTAAACGTTTTTCTTATATTTCAAAATTTTTCTATGGCCCGATCCCAGAGAGGGTATGTCTAACAAATTGTGAACTTTATGAACGGATTGTCGGGCCTTTTATGAATTATATCACAACAAATCAAGTTTGATGAAGACTTTAACATATTGTATTTATATTAAATATATTTTAATTCACCATTCAAGCTTTAACACCATTCACACCATTCAGTTCACATCGGTTTGTACGCCCCGGACGAGCTCTCCTAAAAGGCATAAAATGAAAATTAAACGTTACTCTAAAACAAAGCAGCCCCCTGCGCCCTTAAATATAACCATTCCTCTGGCATCACCGGGCAAAAAACTGACATGAACACACAAGGCCAAGCCTCTCCGGATGATTGTTCCCGAGATTTGAAACGTTTCATCTACACTGCAATTCGTAATATTGACTTCTTTGGTAAAAACCACGCGGTTGTCATGGCGGAAGTGGATGGTGTCAATTCGGGCGGTTTCATTGATTTCCGCCCGAAGCCGTATGAATCTTAACGAAGATTCTTGATTATTAATTAAAGCCGGTGTTGGAATCGCAAAGTGGAACCAGTTGGTTGTGTTTTCCTTTTGATGAACCAGCGTGCCCCAGCCTGAACGGCGGGGTTCTGCACGCTCGTCTCCTGTAATCCCTACAATATTGTCGGGATATTCTATTTGAACGTTGACACCGTGCGTCCAGAACTCATATCGCGCCATAATAGTCCTCCTTGATATCTTGCTTAAAGCCCCACAGAGTTTAATAGTAGAAAAATCACCTCAAAATTCTTGTTGCACCTCCGCCTTAGCGAAAAATGATGACCATTCTCTTCGCGGTATTATTTATCCTTCCCTTATTTGATGTAAATTTTAAACGTTTTATTGAATAATCTTGATTAGATAAACCAAGTGATTTGTGATTCGGCGCCGGGCCGGGATACCCACTATAATAGCGGCAAAAGCGGTCTAATATAGGTCCTAAAATCGTCTGTTCCATCTTTACTCCCTGTGGCTTCGGGAATATGCTGATGGTTTTGGTGGGGACCAGTCCGCCAGTATCCCGGGATCGGCTTGATAGATTTCAACCTTCAGCGGGAAACAGGCGGCCGTATCGCTGGAATGTTCCGAGCTGCAGTCACCGCCGGGGCAGGTGGACAAAGCACCAAGCAGATCGATTTCGGCAAAGAATTCAAGGAAATCACCGGGGCGTACCGGGCTTGCTTTCATAAAATATTGATGGGTGTCATGGGTGAAACCCGTGCACATGAACACATTCAAGACATCATGGACATGGGCCTCGGCCAGATCCAGGGGTAGACCTGTTTCAGCAGCCAGGGCCCGGATAAGGTTCGAATGACAGCAGCGGTGATACTCCTGTCCGCTCAGCAGGTATCCGGTATAGGGATCGCAGCGGGTACCGATCACATCATGCACGCCAGCGCCAAAGCTATCAAATCCGTACCAGTCCAGGGTATCGTGGGTAATTGTTGCCATAGGCCGCATATGAGGAAAACTGCTCCACATCCGGTCACCGGTACTCAGGTGGGTACCGTGAAGTGCCCGGGT
>DNGT01000381.1 GCA_003486165.1 Desulfobacteraceae bacterium | reverse complement strand
ATTCACTTTTTAAATCAATATGAAGTGAAGCACGGAATACCTATACAGAAGACCAAATATCACTTAGCTTTGATAAATTGAGATTATCTTATAATATTCGAACTTGTCAAAAGTTGGAATATCTTACCAAAAGAACAACCTGAAGCCACTCCTTACTGATTACATATATCATCAAAACGAAAAGAGCAAATCCCGAAAAAGGATTTGCCCTCATTAAAAAGCGGAAATGTTAATATGGTAATACAATTTAGATAGCAAATATGATAATTAACTCCATTTCTTTCCAAGTTCGTCAAGACCTGCGCTCCCTAAATCCTCTGGAGACATTGCAATCCTGAACTCACAATCCGCGTTAAAGTTTAAGAAAAAGGGTTCAGCAAAAAATGGAATCCGTGAAGAATCAGCTACATCTATGATGGCCACTGCTCCGCGAGTGCCTCCCTGTTCAACGAAATAAATTGATTCTGGCTTCAAGTCATCCAAGATATTACGAATGATTTCACCCACAGTACCCTCTTTTACGAGGGTGTTGAACGGCTCGTGAGGGAACCTCACATTCATTAACATTTTCATTTTGTATCCTCCTTTTATCATTAATATAAAAAAGTATGCACTGGGTTCCTGACAGATATGCAAATAGCATAAGGATAGATTTGCCCAAGTCAAGAAGGAAAATGTCACATTGTGGTGACAATGTGTGGGGTGTTTTGATGGAAAAGAAGGGGTATGGTTGATTACAGATTACTTACCATAATAACAGGTTCAAGCACCTCGATTTCCAGTACATATATCTTATTTTCTACAAAAATGCAAAAAAGGCAAACCCTATTAAAAGGATTTGCCCTTATTGAAAAATGATATCTCAAATATTTTAGACCTCTGATACTAACGCTTCAATTGCAGTGAACAAAATCACCGAATTGAGATTTAATATCTACTTATGGGTATCTTCACCATAGCCCTCTTGAGGAGGGTCCTCCAGACTAAATACATACATCGTTTTATCATTAACCATCTTAAGGGTTACAAATCCATATGAGTAATAAAGATATCCATAAAAGCTGCCATCCGGACCTAAAATCTCGTTAAGCCAGGGCTCATACTGAGTGGTCGGAAAAATCCATTTTGTCAACTCTATCAAAGTCTTTTGGTCCCTGACCTTATACCACCGATCACCCACCAGCGTTGTATCATTATTTTTCGGATCGAACATGATCCCCAGAGGTGTTCGAACGTTGGATTCCTCATAATTGTCTGAATAATAAATGTTATAATCATCCCATTTGTTTATTAAATCTTGAATGGTCACTTCGTTCCGGCCTTGTGGTAAAATTCTGAGCTTTCCGTAGTTCTTTTGCCATGAAGCACAACTGGAGATAATAAGGGCAATTAAAAAAATACTTAGAGATCTATATTTTTTAATTATTTCCATTTTTTCACTCCTGCTAATTGTCTTTTTTGGAATTTGTGAAATAAAAATAATACCATTATACATAACATTAATATTCACGAAGGAATAAATGTCAATTACAGGTATAATTTATTAGTAGATTTAAAAGAGGCAAGGGGGGAAAAGGAAATTTTTATGTTTCATGGCANNACTCCCAGGGGCTTAATTAAGGAGGTTAGGTGATGAAGAAATTTATTCTTTACCTAATTTTTATAAAATAATACCACAAAGTGATATGTCAATAGGGTGTATGCTTCATTTCGTTTGGAAAATATCCTAAACGTATAATGAACACCCCAAAGGGATATGCAACCAGAACTGAAAAGGAGTGAATTCGACATAAACTTTAGGTGACACAAAAAGAATGGAAAGGTGGGTGTGGCTTATTACAGATTTTTTACCAGTATTAGGGCTTTAAGATTGATTAACAGAGGTTGATATCTCTAAAGATGTAAGGCTTAAGGTTCTTGCAATATGTAAATGTGCATAATTCTCGTTTTTTATCGCTCCACAATCAAAACCCACTTTTTAAATGCAATGTTAATTCCGGCGATATCTCCCCCGATTCAGCAGTCCTGAAACATTCCATACAAAAATACCGATGACCTTTCGGTAATGGATTCCTTTTACAGATAGTGCAAAACCCCTTCTGCTTTTCATGGTTTCGTTTCAGTCGGTTTCGGTAAAAGCTTTTCACGTCCACACCATCTCGAATCCGATACAAAATATATGCTGGCAAGCCTTCCATATATGCAATTTTTCGACAGGAAACACCGTCGCTCATCAGACCTCTAATTTTTTCTATGTCCACGTCAATCTGTTCCCTTTGTTTTTTCATTTCAATCCCTCCATATCAGCCTTTTTTAAACGGGGAGCCGTTGAAACGATGTTCATTTCTTCACCTTCTTTTTGAATCTAATATAATCTTATTTTTTCATGCAAAGACCATGCAACAACAAGGGGTTGAGATGTCATATAATTTAAAATTAAATAAATACAAATGGTTATATCATTTGAAGGATCTAAATAGAGATGCTGTTTCATACCAAAGTATCTTATATTATGAGGCAAACTGCTCAATTCTATGAAAAAACTTACACAATCCTAATCCCATAGTATCTGCATTTGGGGCCGAAAAGAAATGACTTAAATTTATAATTTAGGTGAAATAGAAAGAATGGAAGGGGGGTGATTTATTGCAGATACCTTACCAGTATATGAATTAAGAATATAAGAACTTCTTAAGTT
>DNGT01000387.1 GCA_003486165.1 Desulfobacteraceae bacterium | reverse complement strand
CCGCCCGAATACCTGAAGAAGTACCGGGGTAAGTTTGACATGGGATGGGACAAGGCCCGAGAGATGATCCTGGAGAATCAGAAGAAACTCGGCATTGTGCCGCCGAACACCAAACTCACCGAAAGGATCAATGAGATTCCCGCCTGGGATTCCCTCAACGATCGGGGGAAAAAGCTGTATGCGCGCCAGATGGAGGTCTTTGCAGCCCAGATGGAACTGGTGGATTTTCAGATTGGCCGAGTCGTCAAAGAATTGGAAAGGATTGGTGAACTGGACAACACATTGATAATTGTGACCGCCGACAACGGCGCCAGTGGCGAAGGCGGGTTGGCCGGAACGTTTAACGAGACCTATGTGCTGAACGGTCTCCAGACACCGTTCAAAGTCAATTTGCGTTACTATGACCGGTGGGGAGACGAAACCACCTATCCGCACTATCATGCCGGCTGGGCCATGGCAGGAAATACGCCTTTCCGCTACTTCAAGCAGAGCGAACACCGCGGGGGCCAACATGATGCCTTGGTCGTCCATTGGCCCAAAGGAATCCAGGCCAAAGGCGAGATCCGAAACCAGTACCACCACATCATCGACATCGCCCCCACCATCCTTGAGGCTGTCGGCGTCTCCATGCCGGAAACGTATCACGGAATCAAGCAGCAGCCCATGGATGGTGTCTCCATGTTATACTCTTTCAACGATGCCAATGCCCCCGACAAAAAACAGCGCCAGTACTATGAGATGTTTGGCAATCGAGCCGTCTGGGTTGACGGATGGAAGGCCGTCACCCTGCACGCCAAGCGCATGCCCTGGGACGTCAATGTCGTACTTCCTTTCGATCAGGATGAGTGGGAGCTGTACCATGTTGCCGTAGATTTCTCCGAAAGCACCAACGTGGCCGACCAGTACCCTGAGAAACTCGCGGAACTCCGGAAAATATTCGATGAAGAGGCCTGGAAGTACAATGTATACCCCCTTCACGACGATATGATTATGCGGCTTGCCAAGCAGCAGGACCGCTTGTTCGGTGACCAGAAGGAGTTCGTCTACTATGCTCCGGGGGCGTTCCGCATCGCCGAGAAGGCCTCTGCGCCCGTCAAAAACCGCTCCCATACCATTGTTACCCATATCGACCTTACCGGCAAGGAGGAAGGGGTTATCGTCTCGGTTGGCGGTATGACCGGAGGCTTTACCATGTTCATCAAGGACCGAAAGCTTTACTACGACTACAACTTTTTGGATGGTGTCTACTACACTTTAAAGTCCCCGCCGCTGGGCAAAGGCAAGACAGAACTGAAGTTTAAATTCATCAAGACCGGAGAATTCGCCGGTACCGGGGAGCTTTACGTCAACGATAAAAAAGTNNGACACCGGAACCCAGGTGTCAAAGCTTTACACCGGCCCCTTCCCATTTGTAGGGAATCTGGACAGGGTGGTGATCACGTTGACCGACTAATCTATTTTGTACGTTCCAATTAAACCAGGGATCGGGGAGTTTTTCTAAACCATCGCTNNCTGGGGCGGCAAACTTGAAAATCGCTCAAACTAGGTTGAAGGAATTGTAGGAAGCCCCAAAATATATAATTGATTAATCACCTGTTAATTTTTTGCGGAGGAGCTAATGCCAATTTACGAATATGAGTGTAAAGACTGTTCTCACTGCTTTGAAGTACTCCTGCTGTTTTCCAGTGATCCGCCCCCCCAATGTCCCGAATGCCAGTGCAAGGATGTGTCGAAGCTAATGTCTTCCGGCACCATGAGAAAGCGAGAAGAGTATACCGGGGCGGGTGGTATGCTTGATCCTTTCGTCGGCCCGTCTTTTTAGGGCTTATCGAGCCAAAGGAGAATAAAAGGGACGTCTATGATTTCATAAAATGGGGTCAAGCCTTGATCATGGATTAAAAGAGGCTGTCAGTGGTAAACTTAGCCTTTGCCTGGATTAAAAATTCATACCAAGGTATGGGCACGCGATCAAAGGTTTTGACCATTCCGAATTTCATTGGGTCCATCGCCCATTGCCGGCTTTTTTAGGGTCGGGCCACGCTAAGCATTTGAAAAATTCTATAAAGCGCTCTAAAAATAGTCGTTTAAGATGATGTTAGAGCTCCTTTTGGACTTCTTTTCTTGTTAATATGGTTGATGACTGTGGCCCGCCCCTAAATGGGCAACTGAACGTTTAAGCTCGAAACCTTGCGTTCCTCCTTTAATCCCATTAATCTAATAATTAAATCGGATTTCAAAAAAAAACCTTAGATTCAATACTACATTTAATCAAATGAATGAGTCTATTAGAAGGAGGTCAGATATGAAAAAAAACCTAACCCTCTTGCTCATCATTATCAGCAGTTCTCTTCTCATATCTGGAAATAGTTTGGCTGATGAGGTCCGTTTGAAAAACGGGGATAAACTCACCGGCCAGGTCGTCAGGATGGAAGGAGACAAGCTGATCCTGAAAACCACCTATGCCGGGGAAATCATCATCACCTGGCAGGAAGTGGCTGCTGTAAGGACTGATGGCTCGGTAAAAGTTGTGCTCAAGGATGAAACTGCTCTTGAGGGAAACACAGAGGATGTTGAAGACGGAAAAATGAAGTTGGATACGGGCAAGCTCGAAGCGCCTGCTACCTTCAGTCTGGCGGATGTGAAGGCGCTCAATCCCGAGCCTGTCAAGACCGTAAAAATAACCGCCCGCGCAAATGCGAGTGTGACCAGCGAGAGAGGCAATACGAAATCGGACAACTATTATTTTGACGGTGAGTTTGTAGCGCGTACGAAAAAGAACCGATATACGATTGGGGGTGAGCTCACCAAGGAGAAAGCCGATGGTGTAACAACTTCGCAGAGCTGGGTAGCTTATGGGAATTACAGCCATTTTTTGAACGAAAAATGGTATTTATATGCGGACACGCTTTCTGAACATGATGAGTTCAAGGATCTTAATCTGAGAAGCACCCTGGGTGCGGGAGCTGGATATCAGTTTTTTGAAACACCCTTGCTGAATCTTTCCATATCAGTGGGTCTATCCATGGTTGATGAGAACTATGATTTGGGTGAGGATAATGATTACTCCGCCGGTCATTGGAGCGTCAATTATGATCAGTATTTTTTCGATAAGTTCGTGCAGCTTTTTCATGTAAACACCGGATTCGTCAGTCTTGAAGATGCTAATGACTGGTTTTTGAAGACACGGACGGGATTACGGTTTCCTCTTTACAAAGGCTTGACCGCAACGCTGCAATACAACTTTGACTGGAATAATCAGCCTTCGGTAGCTGCGGAAACAGAAGAGGACACAAAGTTCATTTTTCTGCTGGGTTACGAGTTCAAGAATTAAGAATTGCTTTCAGATCAAGGAAAATTGCAGTTCGCCCCTTAAATTATAAGCTTCTATTTTAACCGATATATGATTGGAGGCACACTTTGATCCTTGATTAAAAAAGGCTGTCAGGAGTAAATTCAGCATCTGCATGGATTAAAAAATTCATACCGAGGTATTGGCAAGCGATCAAAGGTTTTGACAACTCCGATTTTTGTGGGATACCCTTGTTGTCGTTATTTTACATTTTAATAACAATCAACTCGGGAGGTATTGAATGGAACTGCTTGAAATCACAAAAAGACTGTTGGCTGCTAAAAAAGAGAAATCATTGAGTTTTGCTGATTTGGAAACTGTTGTGGGACGTAATGAAGTCTGGATTGCGGCTGTTTTTTACCGGCAGGCCAGCGCTTCTCAGGAAGAAGCGGAAAAAATTGTATCTGCCCTGGGACTTGGCCCTGACGTGGCCGAAGCGCTTATCGAATACCCCCTGAAGGGATTAGGCCCTGTTGTTCCCACCGATCCGCTGATCTATCGTTTTTATGAAATTATGCAGGTTTACGGAATGCCTCTTAAGACAATTATTCACGAAAAATTTGGCGACGGCATCATGAGTGCTATCGATTTTATCTTGGATGTTAAAAAAGAGGAAAATCCTAAGGGAGATCGTGTCGTCGTTACCATGAACGGGAAGTTTTTACCCTACAATAAATGGTAATCACCAGGGACGACTTGTAATTGGGGACATTCTATACGTAATTATAATGCTCAGTTTGGCGAAATCTGAAATTATATTTATATTGAGATATTGCTAAGATCTGTATTTTTATGATTTCGGTTCACCATGCAGGATGACCTTTCAAAAGGAGGAATCAAAATGGAAGATAAGATTTGGCACAAGTCTTATGCTCCGGGGGTTCCGAAATCTCTTGACTATGAGAGAACGACCATATCCGAGGCCCTTACACGATCTGCGAAAAATTTTCCGAATCATACCGCCCTTAACTTTATGGGTAAAAAAATAACGTATGCGGCGCTCGACCGACTCGTCAATTCTTTTGCCAGAGCGCTTCAGGGTCTGGGTATTCAGGAGGGGGACAAGGTGGGGGTGTGCCTTCCAAATATCCCTCAGGTGATTATCGCCAATCTGGCCATCTTTCGCATCGGTGCCGTAACCGTTCAAAACAACCCGCTGTATACGGAACGTGAACTGACCTACCAGTTGAATGACTCGGATGCCAGGATAGTCATCACTCTGGCACTGTTGATCCCCCGAATGGAAAAGATAAAACCCGAAACCAAGATAGAGAAGATTGTCGGCTGCCACGTCAACACGTATCTCCCCTTTCCTAAAAAACAGCTTTTTCCTTTTGTCAAAAAGGATATGTATCGCAAGGTCGTTCCGACTAAAGACATAAAGGTCTTTAAAGATCTCATCGGCCATTATTCTTCGGCGCCGATGAAAGAATGCAGCAAATGGGATGAACCGGGAGCGCTTCTGTACACTGGCGGCACGACAGGCATCAGCAAGGGGGTCATGCTAAGCCACGCCAATCTGAGCTGCAACGTTCAACAGACTGCCGCCTGGTTCTCCGATCTAAAGCCCGGTGAAGACAAGCTCGTCGGCAATTTACCCGTATTTCACATCGCCGGTTTTACGGCCATCCAGAATTTTATCATATGGCAGGCCTGGGAGAATATTCTCGTCCCGCGGCCGGAGCCGAAAATTAATATTGAAATCCTCAAGAAGTACAAGCCTACAATCCTGCCCGGCGTTCCCACAATCTATATCGGCTTGCTGGCTGATCCGGACTTTCGCAAGTTGGACCTTTCGTTTATAAAAGGTTTTTTTTCAGGAGCGGCACCGCTAGCGGCGGATACGATCAGGGATTTGAAGGATTGTACCGGTGCGATGATGTGCGAAGCCTATGGATTGACCGAAACCGCACCCTTTGTCACTTTTACTCCCTGGGGCGGAACCAACAAACCTGGAACCGTCGGTGTTCCTGTGTCAGATACAGACATCAGAATTGTTGACGTCAATGACCCGGAGAAAGAACTCCCGCTCGGCGACGTCGGTGAGATCGTCATCAAAGGGCCACAAATCATGATGGGTTACTATAAAAACCCGGAGGAAACCGCGAAAGTTCTCAAGGATGGGTGGGTTTATTCCGGGGATATGGGCTGCTTTGATGAAGACGGTTATCTCAAGATTGTCGATCGCAAGAAAGACATGATCATTGCAGGAGGCTATAATATTTACCCGGTCGAGCTGGACGGTGTTCTCTTCGATCACCCGAAAATACTGGAAGCTTGCACCATCGGCGTTCATGACGACTACAGGGGTGAGACGGTCAAGGCTTTTGTGGTTGTAAAAAAAGGGGAAACCCTTACCGAAGAAGAGGTTATCACCTACTGTAGGGAGTACCTCGCTCCGTATAAGGTCCCTAAGATGATTGAATTTATCGACGAGCTTCCCAAGAGCGCCGTCGGCAAGGTGTTGCGGCGCAAGCTGAAAGAAATGGAGGGATCCAAAGGCCCAAGGAAAAAAGAAATCGCCTGAACACTCACCGGCTGCGTAAGAAAAGGCTGCATTAGAGTACCATTAGGAGAGTTAAAGATGGGTATTGTAACCGTGGTTATGAAATCTGGGTTGAGTTCCTCCCCAGTGGATTTAAATGGATTTATAGATTTTTTGATATGGATCATCTTGAAATAACGGGGTGTCCGGCTTGCGGTAATAAGATAACTGAAGACGATCTGGAGTCAGTGTAAAATTGCAATTGCGTTTTATGGATCATTTTCCATATGCATATCATGCATAAAGGATTCAGGTGAGAGAAGCTTCAATCATTGCCGTTGTGGCGATTAACTTCTTTATCTTGCTGAGATACTGTTGGCTGATCTGGAAGAAGAGAATCAAACCCGCCATGGCCATGTGGTTTTTCTTCTCTATTGCGGTATGCGGTAGTTTGGTCACCTATCTGTCTGCAGGAGACTACAGCCTCCTCGACAATATCCTGAACACCTCAGATCTTGTCTTTGTGGTAACAGTTTCAGTGTTCATATTCATATTCGGTGACCGAAGCACTCGATTCAACAGGTTCGATCTCGGCTGCCTGATCGCAGTTTTAGTTATCGTGGTGTTTTGGCTTATCTCTCAGCATCATGTTGTGTCCAATGTTTTGATTCAGGTGATTCTCATCATCGCCTATTTTCCGGTGATAAGCAGGATATGGAAGTCCAACGAGAACACGGAATCATTTGCTGTCTGGATCGGCCTGTTTTTGGCCCCGTGCATTTCACTGCTTTCGAGCAAGGGTGTCTTGGCCACCATTTATTCATCGAGAGCTATAATTTCGACCTCGGT
>DNGT01000061.1 GCA_003486165.1 Desulfobacteraceae bacterium | reverse complement strand
AAATTTTTCCCTACATAGCGGTATTCCAAACCGTAATTAAAGCCCTTTAACTTTTGTTCTAAACGAAGAATCTCAAACCGATTATCGGATTCATTGGAAGCTGATTTTGATAAAAAGAAAGTTTCATCAAGTTCAGAAGGTTTATTTTCAAAAATATCAACTTCCGGCTTAAACGTTTTCAAAAAATCAGCCGTTGCTTGATATTTTAATAAGGTACCGCCTGGACCATTATAAATGACCGGCCGTTGTTCCAAGGGGTCTTTAGGGAAAATATCCGGCAGATGACTTTTTGAATATTTTACGGTTGTTTGTTTTTGACCCTGATTCTCTGAAAGGTTTGGTACTTTTTCAGCTTTGAGAGGGAGGGGGAAAATAGGATTCCAAAGCAAGTTGACGAAAACAAGAATAACCCATGACACACACAAGGGAACGGTAAAAAAAACTTTTTTTATTCGGATAAAAAGCCGTATCATCGTTACCTTAAGGTGAAAAATTGCCATGCTGTATTTGATCGGCATGCTCCCCGCAAGCCCCGCCCTTCAGGGCGGGGAGCCTTCACTATGTTTTATAAATACATTTTTGACAGATTAATCTCTAATCATATCCTAAAATTGTAAATTGTGTGTGTCAAGCATAATTATATATAATTTATATATAACTTAGTTGAATTAGAATTTATTGTGGTTTATTAAATTAAATTACCACATATTGTACCCCTTCAAATTAAGAACCCACATAATATTTAATCGTTCCGTCACAATATCTATTTAAGTCCCTCTAACCGGATGTATCATTTTTCTCTTTGTCCCAAATACTGAAATTAAGTTGAAAATTCGCATGTGCGTGATAGGGGACTGTGAATGGGGGGTGAACCACGATAAGTATTTGAACTGAAACAGCGAGCGCATTCCCCGCAGCTTGTCGGAGGGAAGCGGAGATCCCGTTTCAGCGGGGCTGCAGGGGAGCTTCAAGAAATGTAAGAAGAACTCTAAATTTAGCTGATTATTGATTTAAATTTTCAATTTTGGGTTCGGCAGGGAGCAAACAGGATATAGATGACATAGTTTTAGAGTCTTGAACGTTCTGAACGAACGTTAAACGTGATAGGCAAGGCATCATGCATTAGGACTGAAACAGACTATTTCCAACCAACCCGTTAATAAATTGTCTTATCAACTTCTTCCTGCACTTCGGTCAGAAAAGCAACTCTCTCTGCCGCTAAATTTTCGGTATTCTTAAATCTTTCCGGATTGAACATCTCTTCAAGAAACACCAAATGGAGACATCTAACATAAGGATCTCCCTTGTAATATTGATCGTAAAACCAGGTTACATCCCGGATGAGTTTTCTTAAAAGAAATTCCATAGCGAAATTTATCTTTTAAATTTTTACACCAGACTCCCGCTTGAAGCAGAGTCGGCAGTTGTTGGATATCCCCCGGGACATCCACATATTTGGCTTTATTCCAGCCGATAGCCCTGTATTTTATACATTTTACTATGGAGTATCTGATAATCATCCGTACACAGTCATAAATTTGAGCAAATTCGTTATTCATTCGGCTTTATTCTATTTTTTTCTGTATTTAAAGATAATCATTGAACAGATAAATTNNGCGATATGGTTTTTCATTAGGGCAATTCGTGATAGGAGACGAACGTGCAGAAAGTGCCCGGCGGGTAATATCCAATATGGAAATTACAGGTTATGCCAAGACTATCAAGATTAGATGCCTCTGGTGTGTTGCACCATGTCATAAGTCGGAATATCAAACGAAGAACCGCTCTGAATTGGCGGCAACCTTTAATCTCAACAAAAGAAACCTCGCGACATTTGCATTATCTTGTATCCAGACATCTCCACCCACCGGCGGATTCTTCTAGGTCAGAATCCTTAGGTCTGCAAATTCTTTTTTAAGAACTGCTGATTCCGAAACAAATAATATTATTGTTTTCAATATCTTATATGCCACTCTACGAATTTAGACACCCCTTTGCACCCATAAAAGGTTCCCTTCGCGTCCTATTATACGAACAAGTTCTGAGGTTTAGAAAATAAATAGTGTAGATTCAATATGTTATAATTTGGCACAAACCCTGCTTAAATAAATTTTATGTCAGACTTGCTAAATGAGAAACAAGTTACAGATTGAGTATCATCAAAGGAGATAACCATGGACTGGAAATTTTGGCAAAAGAAAGGTACCGCGGGAACTCCCTCCGGCAGCAAAACCAAAAGGCTCGAAAAGCCGAGGGATCTCCCCCAGGAAGTCGGTCGTCATTTGGTAGTGGATCAAGGTTTGGATCCGGATTGGGCCTGGAGCCTGAAATGTGTTAGGAAGCCAAGAGAGAACTCCAAAAGCACTTTCGATATCCGTATCTTCAGCTCGGCAACCGTGGCGAATCACGGTGTGAAGGTCAGCGATTATACTTCGTTGGACAATCACATGGACCTGGTCATATTCGTCGGATGGTATGACAAGAACACCCAAAGCGTTCAACTGGAACGACTGATTAAAAAGGCCGTTTAGAACCACCTGTTTCGGTCCTAATGTGCGGGCCTTTAGGTTTCAAATTGATTTTTTAAACAGGGGAGCGTTCGTGCAGAACGGCCTCAAATGGGGACGCTTGTGCAGAACGTTCACAATCCTTACCATATGGCATCTATGCCCCATTTCATTGATAACTCTCTCATCACCCCAAATAAATATCTTATGCATATGTAATTAAGATAAAATCTTGACCCTCATGTCTTATTATATTATGAATTAATATTNNCTCAACGCAATTCTCAGTGTCGATGTCAAGGGTTACAGTCGACTCATGGGTGAGGATGACGAGGCCAAATATAATCCTGTATCATTTTTTCAACAGCAGCAGCCATACCATAGCCCGTGATATGACCTTATCGGTTAAAATTATTTATTCCTTCCATGCATCACGGACGTTTTTGTATTGCTAAAACCTTTGTTACTCCAACTAAAGCATAGCGAGCATAAAAAATGAGATTATTTGCCAGATTCAAATATCACACCCAATGTATTATATGAAGGCTCATATTTAGCACTTAACTATGCTAAAGTATGGACCTTTTCGTTTTTAAAGTGGAGGATTTTGTAATGTCCAAAAAAGCAACCTATGAAGAGCTGGAACTAAGAGTCAAGGAGTTAGAAGCAAAAGCAACTGCCAGTAAATTGGCAGAGGCGGCGTTGAAGCATAGAGAAGTCTTTATTAAGTCGGTCATGGATAATCTTCCTATAGGTATCGCTGTGAACTCTGTTGATCCTGCCGTGAAATTTGAATATATGAATGACAACTTTCCCAATTACTACCGAACAACAAGAGAAGCACTTGCAGATCCGGACGCTTTTTGGGATGCTGTTTACGAGGAACCTGAATTTAGGAAAGCGATTAAGAAGAGGGTGTTGGATGATTGTGCCAGTGGTGACCCGGACCGAATGTATTGGATAGATGTGCCGATTACCCGTAAAGGAAGCGAGACATCTTTCATTACTGCGAAAAATATACCGATTCCTGATAAACAGTTGATGATATCAGCTGTTTGGGACGTCACTGATCGTAAGCAAGCCGAGAAGCGGCTTCGGGAGAGTGAGGAAAAATACAGATTGTTGGTGAATAATCTCCCGGGTGTTTTATACAAAGGATATAAAGACTGGTCTGTTGAATTCTATGATAGAAAGATTGAATCATTGACCGGTTATGATGTTAATGAATTTAACGCCCGGAAAATGAAATGGTCCGATATCATTGTTGAGAAAGATTTTGAAGCTGCCAGAAAACACTTTATCGAGGCGCTAAAAACAGACAAATCATATTTAAGAGAATACAGGATCAAATCCAAAACCGGGGATATACGTTGGATACAAGCAAGAGGTCATATCGTTTGTGATAACAAGGGGGATATGGAATATGTAACCGGTGTTTTTTTTGATATCACCCATCACAAAAAAGCCGTAGACGAATTGAAGAAAAGTGAACGGTTTTTACAGAACATTTTTGATGCCATACAGGACGGCATTTCCGTTCTTGACAAAGATTTAAATGTTATGCGGATCAATAATACAATGGTAAAATGGTACGCCCATGCGATGCCGTTCAAGGGTAAGAAATGTTATGAATTTTATCACGGAAGAACTGAACGTTGTGAAATTTGTCCTTCTATAAGAGCGCTTGAGAAAGGCAGCCTGCAAATGGACATCGTGCCTTTGGTTGAATCAGGACAATCAGTAGGATGGCTGGAGTTGTATTCTTTTCCTATTTTAGACATAGAAGGGAATCCAAGCGGCATTGTCGAATATGTTCGTAACATCACGGAACGGATGGAAGCTGAACAAGCCCTTCGAGACAGCGAACAGCGATTTCGTACGGTTGCTGACTTCACCTACGACTGGGAATCCTGGATCGCACCTGATGGGACTTATAAATATGTTTCACCTTCGTGTCGACGTATCTCCGGTTACGGTGCCAATGAATTCCTGAAAGACGCTAAATTTCTNNCGCATAAGAACACGTAATGGCGATAAACGCTGGATCGCTCACCTTTGCCAACCCGTCTACAGTGATGATGGCAGCTTTCTTGGAAGACGCGCCAGTAATCGAGACATCACGGAGAAAAAACGAGGTGAGACGGCTTTACGCAAGGCACACGCCGAGTTGGAAAAACGCGTTGAGGAACGTACCGCAGAGCTCATAAAAACCAACAAAGAATTAAGGAAGGAAATATCCAGTCGAAAAAAAGCGGAGAACGCTCTGAAACAAAAAGGGATGGAATTAGAGGCAAAAACAATTGGTCTTGAAGAAGCAAATACAGCATTAAAGGTCTTGTTGAAGCAAAGGGAAGACGATAAAGTTGAACTTGAGGAAAAGGTGCTGTTGAATGTCAGGGAGTTGGTCTTTCCCTATCTGGGAAAATTAAAAATGAAAAAATTGGGTGAAAAACAACGGGCCTATATTGGAATTATAGAATCAAATTTAAATGATATTGTTTCTCCTTTTGTACATGGCTTGTCCTCTAAATTGATAAAGCTTTCTCCCACAGAACTTCAGGTGACAAATCTGATCAAACAGGGCAATACCACAAAAGAAATTGCAGAAATTATGAATTTGGCGTCAAGTACAATCGATTTTCATAGAAACAATATTCGAAAGAAAATCGGTATAAAGAACAAAAGAATCAACCTTAAAACATACCTGTCATCCCATTCATAATATGGGGTTTCCCCCCATATTTTACCCACAATCATCTCATCTTGTATATCCAAATTATTTAAGTAAAGTAAGACTAAAGTTTCCTTTGAATCCTTGGACCCTCTTCCCCAACTACATTGGATAAGAACCTTAAATTAAAATAGGCTTCAATTATTTTGGCAAGCAGTGAGGTGTTCATTTTCTGATTTCGGATCCGAAAACAGCTTAGAAATATGAGATATTATGATTT
>DNGT01000249.1 GCA_003486165.1 Desulfobacteraceae bacterium | reverse complement strand
CCGATGGCATGGCTCGAATCACCCCATCGATGGTGTGCCGCCGCCAATGAAACAGCGACTGCCAGACCAAAGGTGATCAGGTTTTTATAACGCATGAAGACCCTTTCTTAAACCTACACCGGGCGTTTTAAAAATTTGAAACGCCCCGCTCAGGTTAAAATCGGTAGACACCGCGAACAATAAAATTAACGGGTGCCGCCGGATTGTAAAGCTTATCTCCCTGAGTATCCTTTTGCACTTCAAGGGCGTACTGTTTGTCGAATATGTTGTAAACATTTACACTGAGGGCGAAGGCGCCTTTTTCATATCCGATCATGGCGTTGGTAACAAAATCGTATCCATCGTACGTTTCAGTATTGGCGTTATCTAAATAATAGGACCCCCAGGAATAGGACTCTATCTTGAACTTGAATCCCGACGGATGTCGATAGGCCAGATACAGGCTGTATTGATGGTTTGGAATAAACGGCAACTGATTACCGCTGCGATCCATGTTGACGGTGGTCATGCCGCTGCGGACCGGTTCCGTAAAATCATCGAATGTATAGTCTGCGTAAGAATAGCCGCCGCCTAGTCCTAAGTCCGGCGTAATGTAATAGGTGCCTTCAAACTCAAATCCCTTCTTTTTCGTGCGGCCGGCGTTGACATAATTACTTTCCCCATCCGGTTGAATAACCTGCACCACTTCGTTGTCTACCGGCGAGTAGTAAAATGCGGCATCGAAATCCCATCGACGATGCCGGGCCTTGGCACCGACTTCGTAGTTGGTGACTTTTACGAGTTCCAAATCAGGATTATCGGAAATCTCCGCTTCGGTGGGGGTCTGGATACCTTTGGCGAAATTGGTATACAGGTGCAAAGCTTCAAAGAGTTTATAGTTAATGCCGATGCGCGGGCTGATGTCGCTGAATCTTTTGTCGATATCTTCGGGATCTGCTGCCGGCACATAGCGGCCCGCGGAATAGCTGTATTCTTCCGTTCGGGTGCCCGTGATGTCGAATCGGATTTCATCATAACGCAGTCCCATATCAATGACCCAGCGATCCGACGGCCGGAACGATTCCTGAGCATAGATCCCGTAAAGATAAACCTGGCGGTTCTGCGTTTCAATCCGTGTGCCTTTCTCATCCGACAACACCTGGAGAATACGGCCGCTCGGAGTGGTGAGAAAATCCGCATACTTGTAATAGTCGGTATCCTGGTCGTCGATTCGGCCGGTAATGCCTATGGTCAAAGTGCCTTCCGTGTCGGCCAGGGTGTGTTTATGGCTCAATTGGAGATCCGTACCGTAGGTGTATGTCTCAGCCTCGTTGATCCTGCCGGTGACCGGATGAAGCTGTTCCCACTGGTTGATAAAGATCACCGGTTTGAATTCAAAACGGCCGAGCTGCTTGGTCAGTCTCGAGTTGAAAAAGAAAATTTCTGAATCTCGGCTTGAGTACTGCCAGGGGCCGTCAGTTTCCGGTGCGTGGCCGGTTTCCAGATAATCTTCAAACTGTTGTTCATTCAGTTTGCCGGGCAACTGAAGTGAGGCATCGGTGTAGCCGAAATAGTTGTCCAGGGTGCTCCCGTCGTCAAACATTACCGATGCTTGAATTGATCCCTGATTGGTGTCGAACTTGTTCCAGCGCCGCCAGGAATTGTCCGATTCGCGACGGCTGCCGCTGATGGTATAATACAGCTTTTCTTTGACATCGTTGGAATAGGAGAGATGATAGCTCTGTGTATCGTAATTGCCGACCCCAAGTTTGACGACACCGCCCTTGCGCTCAAAGGGACTCTTGGTGGTGATGTTGACGATGCCGCCGGCCGCGTTGGCGCCCCACAAAGTGGAGTTGGGCCCTTTGACGACCTCCACCTGTTTGATAAGCTGGGTGTCGATAAAGTCGAGCCGTGTCAGGCTGTCCGGATCGGTGATGGGCACACCGTCCAGAAGAATCATAATGTCTCGAACCCCATAGCGGGCTTTCAGTCCCGCTCCTCTGATGATAAGCCGTGAATCGTAACCTTGATTCGGGGAATCAATCAGCACTCCCGGAATTCCGCGAATGGCTTCCTTGATGTTGAACATCCTGGTATTTTCAATCGTCTCTTCTTCGACGACGGATACGCTGGCCGGCACTTCGGCGGTTTTACGCTCCATGCGTGTGGCCGTTATGCTGACCTCATCAAGCTGCTGTTCCACAATGGGTTTTTCTTCAGCCGCGGCCGATTCAACCCCAATGCCGCCGATGATCAGCACCAGCATCAGCAGCATGCGGAAAAGGCGTCTTGTTTGTCCGCTTTCTTCGGATCGGTCCTTTACCTTCATGGGATGCAAAATACACTCGTGTTGGTATGCATGACGTTCTATCTCAATATCATCCCGTCTACCCGGCAAGACTTCGGAAAATATTTTTAACCTGGCCGTGTCGAGTTGACTTAATGTTAATTTTCTGTGAAATCTAACGCAAAGTAAAGACTATAAGATTGTGTACGCAACGCATAGACAATCTAAGTATTGACAGGTTATCGAAGGGAGAGAAGATAGGTCCTAAGATTGATCTTTTGATTGGTAATTCCAAGCTTTTTGCGAATATTGTTGCGGTTGACCTCGATGGTTCGCGCAGAGAGGTTGAGTTGTGCGGCGATATCTTTGGTGGTTTTACCCTGTTTCACAAAATTGGCCACCTGGATTTCGGTGGGTGTCAGTTTGATATAATTGGCGGAAAGATGTCTGACAAAGGGTGAGACAATTTCTTCCAGATTCGATGTGATGATTTGCACATACCCCTTTTGCTGTTCGGTCAGGCGGCTTTTTTTGAGTTTTTCAATAAAAGGATCCACCAGCTCTTTGATATTGTGTATCAATTTTTCCTCCAGTTCCGCTTTGTCGGCATCCATTCTTTTTAATAGGGCTCTCAACGCGGCATTGGCATCCTCGAGATCTGCGGTCTTTGCTTTTAGTTTTCGTTCGCTTTGCACCAGGGCCTGTTCCGCCTGCTTGCGCTCGAGGGAATAACGGATGGTGCGCCACAGCGCGTCCGGGTCCATCCGATCTTTGACCAGGTAATCCTGGGCGCCCTCGCGCAACGATGTCAGCGCAGTCTCTTCATCGTCCAAACCGGTGAGGACCACGACCGCCGCATGGGGCGCATCAGGATAAACCTTTCTAAGGGTTTCGATTCCTTGACTGTCGGGAAGCGTCAGGTCGAGCAACACCACGTCGAATTCTTGATTCACCAGAGCCGAACGACCATCGGACAGTCGTTCGGAGACGGTAATATCAACGGACGACCGTTGACTTTCGGACAACAATTCCCGGATTAACCGGATGTCGCCCGGGTTGTCCTCAATCAGCAAGATTTTAATGCTATTGTTCATGTGAGATCCATCGGTCCCGGCAGTTTGCCGATATCCAGCCAGTATGTGTGAATCAATCTTGTCACGGTTATGAATCGCTCAAGATCGGCCGGCTTTCGGATGTAAGAATTGGCCTGCAAGTCGTAGCATCTTGTAATATCATCTTCCGCGTCGGAGGCCGTGAACACCACAACGGGTATTTGTTTAAGATTCGGATCGGTTTTAATGTCGGACAAGACTTCCCGGCCGCCTTTTCGGGGCAAGCTCAAATCGAGCAAAATCAAGTCCGGGCGTTGTTCACCGGCATATGGGCCCTTTCGGCGGAGGAAGTCGAGGGCTTCGATCCCGTCCGCGGCCGTCCGGATGATAATGGCGGCGCCTATCTCCTTTATTGCTTCGGTTATCAAGCGAACATCTCCCGGATTGTCTTCCACCAGCAGAATGACGGGTATGTCTTCAGGGGGTGACCCCCCCGGTTCTACGCTTGCGTCTGCGTGTCCGGCCATTTCGCTTGTGTTACCTCCATGGGCAGGCGGATGAAGAAAGTGGACCCGACACCGGGCTCGGATTCCACCCACAACCGTCCTTTATGGCGTTCGACGATCCGTTTGCAAATCGCCAGACCGATTCCGGTTCCCGCATATTTTGCCGGGCTGTGCAACCGTTGAAACACATCGAATATGCGTTCCATGTATTCCGGCTCAATACCGATCCCGTTGTCGCGCACGGCAAACGTCCACGAATCGGCATCCTGCTCGGCGCTGATATGGATCTGGGGCGGTCCTTCACGCCTGAACTTGATCGCATTGGCAATCAAGTTTTGGAACAGCAGCGTCACCTGGCCGGCATCGGCCAGAACATCGGGGAGAGGACCGTGTGTGACGGCCGCATGGCTTTCCGAGACGGCCACATTCAAGTTGTCGAGAACTTCTGTCATCATCTTTTCCATGGAAACGAGTTCAAACGCTTTTCCGTGCGAGCCGACCCGGGAGTACGACAACAAGGCCTTGATCATCTCCCGCATGCGGTTTGCACCGTCCACGGCAAAATGGATGAAATCATCCGCATTCGAGTCGAGTTTTCCCTTGTATCTTCTCTCCAGCAGTTGCAGATAACTCACCACCATGCGCAGCGGTTCCTGGAGATCATGGGAGGCAGCATAAGCGAATTGTTCGAGTTCTTTGTTGCTGCGTTCAAGGGCACGGGTGCGTTCCGCCAGCGCCGTCTCGGCTCGAAGCCGATCATCGATCTCTCGAGCCATACGTTCCTTGGCTCGGTAGAGCGCCGCATAATCTCCGGCTTTTCGGCGCTCGAATCGCATAAACGCAATACAAACGAACAGCGACAATAAAAAACAGGTCGCCAGAAGGGCTGCCTGAGTGCGATGCAAACGTTTCAGGTTCTGGGTCAGGTCCAACCTGAGCTTGTGCTCCAACCCGTTCACCTTTCTCACAAACGCATCATAGTTCTTCCTGTAACGCCGCTCCGTATCCGGGCTNNTATTACCGGTCTTCGGCCGGCCCCGAAGATCAAAAAATTGGGCCTGCTTTGGGCCAACGCCTCCTGAAAAGACCTCATGGCCCGGTCCAGATTTTCCCAGACGGCATCGAAATTGAGGGCCATGCCTTCGGCAATCAATTCTTCCAAAAGCAGGTTCGCAACGGCGGCTTCCAGCTTGACCTTCATGGTGGCTTCCACCAAGGGGACATCTGTGACGTTAATGCGGCTGCTGGCATAAAATCCGTACCCCATGATGGCGGTGATGAAGATTCCCGCAACTCCAATGATGAGATACATTTGCCAGGGTACGGCTGTCGGGCGCCTGTTTTCGATCGTGCTCGCTTTGTGATTATCATGCATGATCGGGTCCTAATCCGGGCAAAGAACAACGTTTGATGAGGCGTATCTCTTCTGGACCAATGATTGATCGCTGAGCGCTCGAACGGTGACAGCAAACGCATTTCCTCAGATTGCTGCAAGGAACTTCAATGGATGCTGAACTCTTGTGGCGACCGGTCGGCCATTCACCGGGAAGACAAAGGATGATGCCGCCGGACGGTGTTATGTTTTGACCAATGGCGGTCCTGCTCCGTTGCAAGGCGGGTTTTACTCCTGCTTTTCGGTTTTTCGCAATCGCATCAGCTTTCGTTTTTTTCTAATGATCAGGGTGTCCTGATACATGTCTTCGAATGCTGCCCGCATGACTTCTCCAAATTCTGCCGGCCGTCCCCCATGGATCTGGATATAACTATCTGCCGCTTTCTTGGTCTCAAAAGCCCACTTGGCCCGTATGGTCATTACCCCTGGTTTGTCGCCTCCGATCACCCAGTAGGCCCGTTCGGCCTCGATCTGTTTGTGCGTGTTATACTCACCCACTGTTATGCTGTTGACATCCTTATCGGTGTTCAGCGCCATGTGTATAGCACCGCAATGGATCGAACATATCCCAACTGAAGATCCGTCTGCATAGCCGATGATCACCCATGAATGCCCATAAGCCGATTGTTTCATGCCGCAATGCAGGCAAACATCATTTCCACTCGAGGCGACGCCGGCGTGCAACAGCAGACAAAATGAAAAAAGGCCGGCGAGCAGCGCCGTGTGTACCATGCGCTTTTTATGACCATTCATTTAAGAATCTCCTTTAATTGAAGATTTGTTAAAAAGACAGTATCCCTGCAGAACGAGTCGGAGAAGTAACATTACGACGATAAACGGCTTTTTGGATAAGAACTCGCTTTTTGAGAGCGCATTCAAATTTAAACGAAAATCCTAACGGGTGTATGGCAGTCAGATGAATCGCAATATACGAAATTTTCAAGGATGCAGTCACCATATAATCCGAATACTGCTGGTAATATATACTGAATACAAACACTACTGTCAACCGGCTATTTTNNTACCATATAATTATTCGAGCAACCCTTTTTTATTGCTATTATCTAATTGTTCAATTAAATTTCTTCTATTGATGAGGTTATGTGACCATTTCCCGGCAAATTTGTTAAGAAAGGAATTCTGTGATGAAATCCATTATCATTTCATCTGTTGAGCTATTATGAACGATAACCGTTATCATGATATGACCCCTCCACCGAACATATCGAAAACAAATGATCTCGATGTTTTCACACGAATCATTCATCTGGGAATGATGATTTTCGGGGTGCTTGCCTGGATCGCCGGTAATTGGGCAGAAGATTATGAACACGCCAAACACCTGGGATATATTGTCCATAGCTGGTTGGGGATGGGCCTTACCCTGTTTGTTTCCCTTCGATTGATTTACGGCCTGACAGGGCCTAAAGCCATCCGCTTCAGTCATTGGGTACCCTACACAAAATCCCGACTGATTTTTGTTTGGGAGGACATCCAGACCTTGTTGAGATTCCACCTCCCTGATCGCCCTGCTCATCAGGGGCTCGCCGGTCTCGTTCAAACTTTCGGACTGCTCACATTTTCCTGGTTGGCGCTGACCGGATCCCTGATCTTTTTTTACCTGAAGCCGGGAGCAGAAGCCTCCGGGATGGTGCACTATATCAAAGAAATGCATGAAATCGGAGAGGGGCTAATACCGATGTACTTAGCGTTACATGTGGGAGCCGTTATCCTGCACGCTCTAACCGGTCGTCATCTATGGCGAAAGATGATTTTTCTCAAGGAATAGTTAAGTAACGAACTCATACTTATCAGAATGTAGATCCTTTCAACCCAAGTGCGCCAGGTAATCTATGCCATACTTTGCTTTTTCAACAAGATGCCTGTCCAATTCTAATTCCAAAAGATAGTTCAAAATCTGTGGAACTAAGAAAAATGCCATCTTCCCGGTTTGCCGGCTACCCTGCCTGCCGTAGCAGGGTGTCTCACAGGCTTTAAAATAAGAGCTTACTTTATGGTTTGGATTCATCCCTGATTTTGTCAAAACTCTTTTCGTACATCTTGATTTTTCCCTCTTTGATCTGGTCAATATCAACTTGCTTGCTATCCAAAATCGCTTTTGCTTCAGCAGGATTTTCAACAACTTGGGGGGTGATAAATAC
>DNGT01000160.1 GCA_003486165.1 Desulfobacteraceae bacterium | reverse complement strand
GGGGGGCGACAAGACGAATCTTTACGTATTTATCACCCCCCACGTTGTTGAAAATCCTGCTGAAGCAAAAGCGATTTTGGATAGTAAGGAAGATGAAATCGAACAGATCAAAGAGGGAAAAATCAAGATGTACGAAAAAGGTTTAGATACATCCGGACAAGATCCAAAAAAATAAAACAAGCGTTTATTTATCATTCCTTGAAAATCAACAAATCGTAAAACAGCATGCAAAAAGACCTTTCCCAAATATTCATAGAAAACCTCAACATTTCAGAAGAAGATCTAAAAGAGGCTCAAAGGATAAAAGCTGAAAAAGGAGGCGATTTCGGAGAAATACTTGTCACAAAAAAAATGATTACCGAAAGACAGCTCCTTGAAGCTTTGAGCATCCAATATGACATGCCTTTTTGGCCTGAACTGCCCCTTGAAAAATATAAAACCGATTTTACCGACCAAGTTCCGATTCAATTTCTAAAGAAATATATCATGGTCCCCCTTATCAGCGAAACCCAGCCCCCCGGCTTTGAAGGAAAACTGAATGACAAAAATTGGCAAAATTCGAAAGAAAATCTAATTGAATATGAATCGGTCATCGCCGTAAACAACCCCGCTTTCATACAGCCAATGGATGACCTGATAAGAATTCTTGGATGCCAAGATGTTAAGCTTGTTCTTTCAACAAAGGACGCAATTTTATTTGCCATCAATATATCCTATGACCTTAGCAGGGACTCCGCCGAACAGCTTGTTCAGGATATGGAAGAAAACGGCAGTTCCATTATCAGCGAGATAGAGGAAAGGGCGGACTTGCTGGATGACATCAGTGATGCACCAATCATAAAACTTGTGAACCACATCATCTCCCAATCTGTGAAAGCACGGGCAAGCGATATTCATATTGAACCTTACCGTGACAGTTTCAAGGTTCGCTATCGTATCGACGGTATTCTATATGACCTTCTGACTCCTCCCAAATGGGTTCAACCGGCGCTTATCTCAAGAATTAAGGTTATGGCAAAAATGAACATCGCGGAAAAACGCCTTCCTCAGGATGGTCGTTTGGATGTAAAAATCGGTCATCAGGAGATTGATGTGCGGGTGTCAACTATACCGACATCCTTTGGAGAACGTGTGGTACTCAGGCTTCTTGATAAATCAGGATCCTTGATATCACTTTCGGATCTCGGACTTAAATCCGATAAACTGGATATGCTTGAAAGCCTTGTGAGATCTCCCAATGGAATTATCCTTGTAACCGGACCCACCGGCAGCGGCAAGACCACGACCCTCTATGCCGTCCTGTCATCCATCAATAAACCGGATATCAATATTATCACGGTGGAAGATCCCATTGAATACAAGATTGAAGGCATCAACCAGATACAGGTCAACCCAAAGATAAACCTTACCTTTGCCAGCGGTCTTAGATCCATTGTCAGGCAGGATCCCGATGTTATTCTGGTGGGCGAAATACGGGATCGAGAGACCGCTGAAATCGCAGTTCAATCAGCACTGACAGGGCATCTAGTTTTTTCCACACTTCACACCAACGATTCTGCAAGCGCCATTACGCGCCTTGTGGATATCGGTGTTGAACCCTTTTTAATTTCATCATCCGTTTTGGCTGTTGTTGCCCAGAGACTGATTCGAGTTCTTTGTAAAGATTGTAAAGAGGCTTACACCCCCGATGAAATGGCGTTAAGAAGCATCGGAATTACCGATGACCAGTCTCAAAAGGCTGCCATTTACAGAGCAGTAGGGTGTGAAAACTGTTTTCATACAGGATACAAAGGGCGGATGGGTATTTTTGAAATGATGATTTTAGATTCCAGTTTAAAAAGCCTCATACTTAAGACCTTTGATTCGAACCAGATAAAAAATGAAGCCTTGAGTCGGAATATGATTACCCTGCGCGAGGACGGTGTACTAAAGGTGTTAAGCGGCATTTCAACAATAGAAGAGATTCTCAGAGTGACTCAGAAATAAGCAATGAAAAAAATATGGTATTTTGTCATTTTTTTTATCGTTTTGGCCGCATTATACGGGAGTGTTCTTGCCGGGCAGGATGTGAAATTTGACGATAATTCAGAAGTTTTGCGTAACGCCCAAGAAGTTCAGGAAGGTGCTCCCTTTTTCCCCATCAAATTATATCAAGACTATATCTCAAGTGCTGACGGAAATCGCTGCCCGATGCATCCGACATGTTCACAGTACTGTATAGAAGCATTAAAAAAACATGGCACCTTCTTGGGATGGATCATGTGTTCGGACCGCCTTATGCGTTGCGGCCGAGACGAAAACAAATTATCTGATCCGATCTGGATAGACGGTAAAAAGCGTACCTATGATCCTGTAAGTAATAACGACTTCTGGCAACAGTAATTATCATGCAGATCCGAAACACCTGCCTTGTTTATCGGCTCTTCACTTTTGTTATCATCTGTTCTTTTTTTATTCCTTTTTCTCAATCTTTTGCCGACTCCGGACCTAAAAGCGCTTCCGACCCTTCTCTAACCCTTAATCCTGATAAACAGTTTGATTATGCACAAGAGCTCTTTTCAGCCAAAGATTATTTAACGGCTGTAAACGAATACAAGCGGTTTATCTATTTTTTCCCAAAGGATGAGAGGGTTGAATTGGCGATGTTCCAAATCGGTCAGTCCTTTTTTCTCGGCAGGCAATTTGATGAAGCTGTCAAATCTTTTAAAAAACTAACAGATCGGAATTTTGAAACCGAATATTCTATAAAATCGTATTTTAAAATCAGTGAAATCTACATCGCATTAAAGGCCTTTGATCTCGCCTTGATCAATCTTAACAATCTAATCATGATCACAAAAGATGAGAATATAAGGGATGAAGCCTACTACCGGATAGGATGGATTTATATTGAAACAGCATCATGGGACAACGCCAGGCATTATTTTGAAAAAATCAGCACTAAAAATAGAAATAAATTCAGACTCGAAAGACTTGCTGATGAACTGGACAAGGAAACTTTAATCCCACAAAAAGATCCGAAGCTGGCGGGATTTTTATCGATTATTCCAGGTGGCGGATATCTTTATTGTGAAAGATATCAGGATGCATTGATTGCCTTTTTATTGAACGGCGGTTTGATATTGGCCGCCTATGAATCTTTCGATAAAGGACATGGTGCACTTGGAGGTCTTATCACGTTTGTTGGATTCGGCTTCTATGCCGGTAACATATACGGTGCTGTAACAAGCGCTCACAAATTCAATCGAAAAGAAACCGGTCAATTTATTGATAAATTAAAAAAGAATACCCGGGTTAATCTTTCGGCTGATTTGGAAAACAAAAGTGTTTGCCTTTCCTTCCGATTTTCATTTTAAACCCATAGAGAAGAATTTGAACTTTCTATTTCTGGAACCATTTTATGGTGGATCCCATAAGGATTTTGCCCAAGGCCTG